>CANRLJ010000011.1 GCA_947631485.1 uncultured Clostridia bacterium
CCATCCACTGCACAATTTAATGGTATATATTGTTGAAGAGCAAGTTCTTGGTCTGCAAACACAGGGTTTGCAAATGGATATTCTTCATTTGATATCAAAGCATCTGGCTGGATGCCACTTTCTGTTGCATAACTATCAAATCTGGTTGTCATCTGCACATTGCCCAGCACATTTAATCGCAAAGTGTAGTTGAACAGGCTTCCCCCGTTCACATCGGTGACGGTGAAGTCTATTGGCGTGTCTCTTCCAAATGGATATGTAAACACAATGCTTGACAATGATGTGTTTACGCCGTTCTCAAAGCCTATAGGAACTTCACTGTTATATGTCGAGGACGACTCGTCATAATCTCCCGTGTAGAGCGTGAACATCTTGCCTAAATCGGTTTTTTGACTGTTTGTCAAACCACTTGAATAATATGAATTGCTTACTCTTATGTTGTAGTTTGCCGCTTTATCTTTCTCGGAAGAAGTGTATATAGAAATCAAATCTCTGAAATACAACTTCACATTTGTTGTCACATATTTATAAACTTGAATTACTCCAGTTTGATATTCAGTTTCTGTGACTTCGTCAAGTTCTTTCTCGTTTATCTCCACTTCACCGTCATCACCGACATAGTGAGCGTAGGTTCGGGAGGTGTCCTTTTCAATTCTATCAACACCTTCGCTCTTGATGTGGAACATAATTTGGGTCTCGCACTCAATAGGTGTGCCCAAAGCACTTCCGTTTGTGGTTTGGAAATTCCACTGAGAGTCAACAACCTTCACTTTTAGGGTTGTTGTTTCTCCATCAGGAGATGTGGCACGGAAGGTGTTTCCGATGTTTGTTCTAAGTTCGTTGAAAGTGAGTATGCCAAGCGATCCGCCTCCTTCCGCCTCTTCTTCCATATAGATTCTGTATCCTGTGGTTGGATCTACAGGGCGACCGTATCGGTCATACACAGTGAAAGACAACATCGTTTGCAACTGTGATATATCTCTGACAACTGTTCCGTTTTCAAAGCCATCGTCTTCAGTTCCCCAGTGTATTGTCATAGGATTGTCTGGGTCGGAATCAATAGAAATAGAAACAAGAGGCTTCTGAGATTCAAATCCTTCTGTTGGATTAAATTTGACACTTTGTGGTTGTTGATAATATATATAGAAATGGTCATTTGAAACCGGTTTTCCGTCAGTTAAAAGTTTATGTCTGACAACTGCACCATCATAATATCTAAGTTCGAGTTGCAAATATGTTCCGCTGTCAAGTTCGTTTTCCTTTGCCTTGAAGGCGTCTTCGTCAATGGAGAAAATTCCGGAATATGTCAGAGTGTCGGTGGATCCTTCTCTGTCCACAGCAGCAAGATGGGTCAATGTGACATAGTCCACATCCTTGCCCGTGGAATCTTTTGCCACAACAGTAATCCAAGGTGTTCCGTCCTCAACAAAGTTGTTCAATCTTCCGTTTTCAAACGCCATGATGACTTTATCGTTGCTGTCAGATGTTGGCTTTTCAGTAACATTGCTCAGCGACAAACTGAAAGTCAAAACATTTTTAGTTTGTTCCGCTCCTCCGTCTCTTTCTCTGACGATGGATGGAATATAATAGTCGCCCGTCTCTGACTCCGCTCCTGTGTTGTCGATGAGTTTTCCATATTCTTCGTCATTGACTGTGAAGGTTGGGGTCATGTTGTCGATGGAAAGCGTGCTGTCGACCGTCACCGTCTTTGCAGAACTTGTTCCTATTATTTGATATCTTCCGTCCTCATCTGTGGTGATGTCGCCGCTGGCATCCGTTCTGACAAGCATGCCAACGATTTGGAAGGTTATATTTGCAGGAAGTTCCTTCTTCACAACAAGTGTATTGCCTAAAATTTCATACAAATCGTATCCATTTTCTGCAACAGGTGCTTCCGCAATGACAATGTTTGTTGGGCTGTTGTAATATTGTTTATAGTTCTTGGATTCCTCTGCCATCTCGCCAAAGTAGTTTGACACCTTGAAGTCCTGCATAAATTCTTCAAAAGGTTGTCCTGCACCGGTAGGCTTGATGAAGAAATATTTTACTGTTCTGTAAACATTGGTTTGTGGAGGGTCGTTCATCAAAGCACTCAGGTTTACTCTGACAGAGTTTCCTGGGTCGGCACTGCCATCAGCACTGATGACTCTTGCAATGTTTTCAGTATCCTTCCACTCTGGGTCTTGTTGGTCTGGCAAAGATGCGTTTACAACAAAAGTTTTTTCCTTGCTCTTTGTTTGTTCTGGAACGCCGTCAAAGGCAAAAAATGCTGACCAACCCAAAGAGGTTTCTTCAAAGAAGTTTAAGTAAAATGTCTTACTTGCAATCGTCTTGCTCGAAGACATCTCCCAATAATATTCATTAGGAGAAATTATGTTTCGTGTGTATGGCAAAATGTAGAAAAGCGTGTTTGGTTTTTCGCTGAGTGTTTGATTTATCTCTTCAAGTGTCAGAGTTTTTGGCTCGCTTATTGCAGATGTTTCGCCATCCACCTCAATTATCCTTCCGCCATAAATATTGAAGCCAGCAAAAACTTTGGTCGTTTCATCAACAACCTCAGTAGGAATTCTTATTCCGACATTTGAAAACAGCCCGTTTATATAACTTGACGAGGTTGCGTTGGTGTCGGTGATTCTCAGCCCCAAAGAGCCAAAGTCGTCTTCGTCATACGCTTGATGAGCAGTCAAACGGAAGTTTTTATCAAGCCTCATCGACAAGTTTAGGCTGTCGTTGATTATGACATCACTTATTGTCACGCTCTTCACATTTATCTTCACATCAAATGTAACAAACTTGTCTTTGTTTGCGGCAGTGCTATAGTATGACTTAAACGCAGCGTCCAACTGCTCCATTGGAGAATCCTCATTAAGTCCGCACTCCAACAAAAATGCTGCCTGATATTCGGAGTTTTTGAAGGTGTATGCCCTCACAACTGGTGGCTCACTTGTGCCTGTGACTGAGGTGGCTTTAAATTCATTGTAGGCAAAGCCTTCCTCTTGTTCAATGCCCTCCATAAGAGGTTCAAAAAATGTCAGCTTTTGTTTTTGGTTGTCAGAATAAACATATCCACTCTTTTCTGGAGTAAATTTTGGGTTTATCGTAAATATGTTGTTTACCACAACATCTTGAGTTTCTCCCTCTTGCCCATTTATGCTGACCCCAAAACTGTCGTTTTCAACAGGGACGTCAGTGACAATGGTGCACGACCTATATGTGACATTTGCACTGCTAGAACGCACATAAAGAGTGGAAATTCCTCCGTTTATCCACTCATCATTGTTTCTATCTGGTGCAAGTTCAACCAAAAATGATGTGCCAAGTTGCACCTTTTGTTTTACTATGATTGTTCCATCTGTTATGTAGCCTGGTCTGTTTTCAACATCTCTCTGCACGCTTTGGGAAAAGTAAAGTGTAAGGTCTCTTTCGGTGACATCCTCAACGCTGGTCTGAACTTGAAGGCGGAAGTCTGAGGACATATAAAAAGTTGGAGTTTGGTCTGCGCCCTCTTTGTGCCCAAGCCCATCCATCAAAACAAAGGTCAGGTCATCGCCAGGTGCCACGCCCTTATTTGAAAAATCTCCACGAATATACAAAACAAGCACTGTTGCCCCAACAATGGCAACCAGCCCTGCGAAAACCAAAAACAATGTAAACCACAAACTTAGAGCTCCATGTTTTTTTCTCATATACACCCCGTTTCCTTAACCTTTTTAAACCAGTAAGAATATTGTCTGCGAAAAAATGTTTAAAAATTCAAATTTGAGGAAATTAAAATAATTTTAATTTAATTTCTCTCATGTATATATAATACAACTTTTCGACATTTTTACGCAAGTAAAAAAAGAATAAAAATAAATATTTATAATTTTATTTTTGAAGATTATTTTGACTTGACAGAAAATTATTTTTCAGTTATAATTGAACTATGAAAAAAATAGTGAATAATTACTACGATGTTTACAATTTTTTAAACATCATAAATCGAAAACTCGGCAAACTTTTCAAACTGACAAAATACAGCCCTTTGCCAGAGGGTTTCACAATCACCGAAGAAAACATGACCGAACTTTTGCTGATTGACCAGATAAAAGATGACAATGTCATGCCGTTTTTTGCGGGTCAAGAAAAGAAAAACATCAAAAAACTCTTCAAAAACGGCCTAAAAAACTGCAAATATGTCATCAAGCATCAGCCTTTCAAGAAATATTGCTCTGAAGAGTTTTCCACAAGAATTCGCGTGTATTTCAACATAAGAAAAGACATGTTTGACATAATCCTAAAAGATTTCAACGCTCAAGACGCAGACGAAGTGCAATTTTATAGAGATTGCTACAACATAAACCCCGTCCTTGGGCGTGCAATGGATGTTTTGTATGAGACCCACGTTGACTTTGACAAACTTTTTGATGGCTTGGAGGAAAAATACACCCTTGCATATCAACAGAAGATAAAATCGCTGAATAAGAAAGAGCAAAAGCAAATTGAAAAAGTTGCAAAACAAGACCTTCAAAATCAAGTTCAGCAAAACAGGCAAAAATCAGCAAAAGATCAAAACAACCGAAAAAACATCGAAAAAATCGCAAAAAATCAGCAAAAAACTGAAAAAAATCGCGAAATTCAAAAAATCCGTGATGAAAAAAATGCCAAGAGGCAAACCACAAAAAACAAAAATAAGGAGTAGTCATGATTCAGGCTGTCAATGTTTCACTTGCATTTGGTGGAAGGTCGCTGTATAAAGAAGTCAATTTAAAGTTTACAAAAGGAAACTGCTATGGCATCATTGGTGCAAATGGTGCTGGAAAGTCCACCTTTTTAAAGATTTTGACTGGTGAAATAGAGCCAAACACCGGCGAAATACTAATTTCTCCTGGCGAAAGGATGTCTGTTTTGGAGCAAAACCAAAACAAATACGACAACGAAACCGTCCTGGATACTGTTTTGCTGGGTCACAAAAGGCTTATGGAGATACAAAAAGAGAAAGACGAACTCTATGCCAAACCAGATTTTAGCGAAGCCGATGGCATACGTGCTGGGGAATTGGAGACGGAGTTTGCCGAACTTGGTGGCTGGGAGGCTGATGGCGAAGCAAAGTCACTTTTGCAAAGTTTGGGCGTTGATGAAGGGCTGTTTTACGAACAGATGGCAAATATAGACGCAAAAGTAAAGGTGAAGGTGTTGCTGGCACAGGCTTTGTTTGGAAATCCGGACATTTTGATATTGGACGAGCCCACAAACAACTTGGATTTTAAAACAATTAGATGGCTTGAAAACTTTTTGTTGGATTTTGAAAATATCGTCATCATCGTTTCGCACAATCGACACTTTTTAAACAAGGTTTGCACACATATCTGCGATGTGGACTTTGGACAAATAAATATGTATCTTGGCAACTATGACTTTTGGTATGAAACAAGCCAACTGCTTGCAAGACAAGCAAAGGAACAAAACAAAAAGGCAGAGCAGCGTGCAAAAGAACTTAAGGATTTCATCGCAAGATTCTCGGCAAATGCGTCAAAAAGCAAACAAGCCACAAGCAGAAAGAAGGAGTTGGAAAAACTGACCCTTGAGGACTTTAAACCTTCCTCTCGAAAATATCCATATGTGGACTTTAAATATGAGCAAGAAATCGGCAAAGAAATTCTGAAAGTTGAAAATTTGACCAAGAAAGGCATGTTTAAAAATTTGTCTTTCACAGTGGAACATGACCAAAAAATCGTGTTTTTATCAAAAAATAGTCAGGTTTTGACAACTTTGTTCAATATTTTGGCAGGAAAAGAGTCCGCAGACAGTGGAGAGTTCAGATTTGGCAAAACGATAAAATATTCCTATCTGCCACAAGACAACAGAGAGTTTTTTGAAAACTGTCACCTGAGCGTTGTGGACTGGCTGAGGCAATATTCCAAAGATAAAACAGAAAGTTATGTCAGAGGCTGGCTTGGAAGGATGTTGTTTTCTGGTGAAGAAAGTTTGAAAGAGGTCAGTGTCTTGTCTGGAGGAGAAAGAGTCAGATGCATGCTGGCAAAACTGATGCTTGAAAGCGGAAACTTTTTGATTTTGGATGAGCCAACAAACCACCTCGACCTTGAAAGCATAACATCTTTGAACAAAGGCATGATAAACTTTAAGGGTGCAATGATTTTTGCAACAGGCGACCAAGAGATAATTGAAACCGTGGCAAATCGAATAATTGACATTGTTGATGGAAACACAATCATTGACAAACAAATGTCTTATGAAGAATATATGGAAGGGCGTTGATAAAACGCTCTTTTTTTTGCAAAAAAATCAAAAATAAATCATTTTTTTCGCCTGATTTTATGGAATTTTTAGCATTTTTTATTATTTTTTTATTTTTTCGTTTTTTTTACAAATATTTTTTATCTTTTTTATAAAAAATAATCAATTTTACTATTGACTAATGACAGGTTTTATGTTATACTGCCCATCTGTTAAGGAGAAATTTCACAATGAGACTTATTTCAAACGAACAAGCCAAAACAAACAAAGAGGTGCATGCGGACTACAAAAGAACAGAACGATTCTTGAAGGACTATCCATCTCAAATTGAGTTTTTGGAAAAATCAGGAGGATGGTGCAATGTCTCAAAGAAAAGAAAGAGATGCCTTGCTCTTGCAACAATCTTGACGGTTGTTGGTGTTGTGGTTGGCTCACTTTCATATCTTGTGCTCAAAGACACCGTTGAAAGACAAGAACAGGGAACAGAAATTCTTGCCGACCTTGGCTACTATCCAGCAAACCACAATCATAAGATTGAAGAACAGATGAGGCTTCTTCAAGAACGCGAAAGTGGGAAGACAAGTGACGAAGCGTTTTCGCAGGAGATGAAGGAAATCCCGGATCTTGACCCATATGCATATGTTCGGACGTATGGCACTGAGGAACAAATTCACGACTTTGACCGCTCAGGTTACAACGAGACCGCCGGCGCTTGGGCTATTTGCACAATTTTGTTTGCTTCATGCCTGACCGCGGCTGAGGGCTTGGCAATTGCAACTCAAACTCCAAGCGAAGCACAGGCATATTTTTCAAACAATGACGCAATGTCTTTCATCACAGGAAAGGGCCCTCACCCAATTGACGGAAGCCGCTGCATTGAAGATTAGTTGAAATTTCAATAAAATTCTTGACTTTTATCGTCAAAATACATAAAATATATCTAGCAATGACGGAATTGGCAACTCCCGAGCAAACGCTTGTCGGCGTAAAGACAGCAAATGAGATGAGTTTTACTCATGAATTAGGGTGGAACAGCGAAGAAATATCGCCCCTATGCAGAAGGTGCATAGGGATTTTTTGTTTTTAAAGGAGGTTTGTATGGAACTTAAAAACATGGACAAAATTGTCAATTTGTGCAAAAGCCGAGGCTTTGTTTTTCCTGGAAGCGAAATTTACGGCGGCTTTGCAAACACTTGGGACTTCGGCCCTGTTGGTGTTGAGCTTAAAAACAACATAAAACGTGCTTGGTGGAAGAGGTTTGTTCAAGAACCACCAAATTCTTATGGTGCAGACGCATCCATCTTGATGAACCCAATGGTTTGGCAGGCATCTGGTCACGCCCAGAGTTTTTCAGACCCAAAAATGGATTGCAAGTCATGCAAGCAACGTTTTAGGGCGGACAACTTGGTTGAGGAATTTTCAAAAGGAACAGTGGCTGCCGAGGCAATGACAAACGAAGAACTTGAAAAATACATCAATGAAAACAAGATCAAATGTCCTCACTGTGGCAATTTCAATTGGACACCAATAAGGCAGTTTAAACTTATGTTTGAAACCTCTCGTGGCACACTTGAGGGCGAAAAAGATGTCGTTTATCTCAGGCCAGAAACAGCCCAAGGTGTTTATGTGAATTTCCTAAACTTGCAGCGCACAACGAGGGCGAAACTTCCATTTTCAGTTGCCCAAATAGGAAAATCCTTCAGAAATGAAGTCACCCCAGGAAACTTCTTGTTTAGGACGATTGAATTTGAACAGATGGAACATCAAACATTTTGCAAGGCTGAAGATGCGTTTGAAATTTATGAAGAAACAAAGAAACGCGCCTTGCAATTCGCCGAAGATGTAGGACTGAAAGAGGAAAACCTGCGTTTTCATGACCATGACAAACTTGCCTTTTATGCAAAGGCCGCCTGCGACATACAATACAGATTTCCAATAGGTTGGGAAGAACTTAACGGAATCCATCACCGCTCTCAGCACGACCTGAGCAAACACCAAGAATACAGTGGAAAGTCGATGGTGTATGTTGACCCTGTGACAAACGAAAAGTTTGTTCCAACAGTTGTGGAATATGCCATCGGTGCTGACAGATTGACTTTGGCTGTATTATGCGAAGCCTATGACGAAGAAACTTTGGAAAACGGCGAAACAAGAGTTGTCTTGCACTTTAATCCTGCAATCGCGCCATACAAGGTTGCCGTTCTTCCTCTTCAAAAAAATCTTTCCGACAAGGCAAAAGAGGTTTATTCGCTTCTTGCAAAGCAGTTTATGTGCGACTTTGATGACGCCGGCTCAATCGGGAAACGCTATCGCCGTGAGGACGAAATTGGCACTCCTTTCTGCGTGACGGTGGATTTTGAAACGCTTGAAAACAACACAGTCACAATAAGAGACCGAGACACAATGCAACAAATAAGGCTGAATATTTCAGAAATTGTGCCATATATTTCGGAAAAAATAATTTTTAATTGATAAATGAAAAAATAATTAAAAAATAAATAATAAAAATTGCTGAAAAATATGAAAAATACGCATTTTTGCGTATTTTTTATTTTATTTATTTTAATTTTTTAATTTTCTTGTTTTCATATATATCAAAACTGAAAACAAGTCCGTTTTCGGTTTGTTTTTGACCTTTTTTGTGTAGAACAAACCCCTCTTTGGTCAAATCCTTTATATATGTGTCCGCCGGCACGACTTTGTCTATTGTTGTGACGTACGCAAACTTGCAATATGGCATCAGAAGATTGTAGATGCTTGCTCCGCCGCACACAAAGACTTCATCCTCTGCAAAACGGTCTATTTGCCGGAACAGTGCCGCAATGTCATGCACCACAATAGCCCCGTCAGCGGAAAAGTTTGGGTTGTCGCTCAGCACAATGTTGGTTCTTCCAGCCAAAGGCCGTTTGGGCAATGAAAGATATGTCCTCTCGCCAAAAACCACCACCTTTCCCATCGTCGTTTGCTTGAAATAGGCAAGGTCAGAGGGCAAACTGAACAGCAGCTTTCCATCCTTTCCTATTGCATAGTCTTTTGTCACCGCAACAATTAAATTCATGCCTGCTCCTTATATTGCAACTTCAATTTTGTATTTTTTGTCGTTATAGACATAGTTTTCAAACTTAAAACTGTCCACTTTGAAGTCATAAAAATCTTTGATGTTTGGGTCGATGCTGAAAGTTGGGGCTTTGTATTGCTTTTTCTTTATTATCTCTTTTATTATTGGAATATGTCTGTCATAAATGTGAGCGTCCGCAATCACATGCACAAGTTCTCCAACCTCCAACCCGCTGGCTCTGGCAAACATATGCACCAACACCGCATATTGGCAAACGTTCCAGTTGTTGGCGGTCAACATGTCTTGGCTTCTTTGATTTAATATGGCGTTCAGTTTGTTTCCAGAAACATTAAACGTGACAGAATATGCACAAGGATACAGCCCCATTTCAGAAAGGTCAGCATGATTGTAGATGTTTGTCAAAATTCTCCTTGACGCAGGATTGTGTTTCAGATCATACAGCACCCTGTCAACCTGGTCAAACATGCCCTCTTTATATTTGTTCTTCACCCCAAGTTGATAGCCATACGCCTTGCCAATTGTGCCCTTTTCGTCCGCCCAACTGTCCCAAATATGGCTATGTAAATCGGAAATCTTGTTGCTTTTCTTCTGCCAAATCCACAAGATTTCGTCTATTGCGTTTTTGTAGGCTGTCTTTCTTAAAGTTATGATTGGAAATTCTTTGGAAAGGTCATATCTGTTTACAATGCAAAATTTTTTTATCGTATGCGCCGGCGTTCCATCCTTCCACTTTGGTCTGACCTGCTGGTCGGTGTCCCAAACACCATTTTTTAAGATGTCCTTTACATTTTTAACAAAAACTTTGTCTGCATAACTCATAACCTATCCTCCATTTTATGAATTTTATTCTCTGTTGGAATTTTCTTCCAAATAAAGAGTGTTTCTCATAAGGCAAGCCACCGTAAGTGGCCCAACGCCGCCCGGGACGGGAGTTATTAACTTGCACTTTGGCGAGACATTTTCAAAGTCAACATCACCATAAATTTTTCCGTCAACACGGTTTATGCCAACATCAACAACAACTGCATCCTTTTTCACAAAGTCGGCAGTTATATATTTGCACTTTCCAATGGCAACAACCAAAATGTCAGCGTCCTTTGTGTATTTTTTCAGATTTTGTGTCTTGCTGTGACACAGAGTTACCGTTGCGTTTTTGTGTTCAAGCAAACTTGCAACACTCTTTCCGACAAGCAAACTTCTGCCCACAACAACGGCATGTTTTCCCTCAATTTCAACATCATATTTTTCAAGCAATTTGATTATTCCCAAGGCTGTGCAAGGAGCAAAATCCGAGTTTCCTGCAAAAAGTTTTCCAAGGTTTATGTTTGTCAGACAATCAACATCTTTTTCTGGGCTGATTGTGTTTATTGCACTCGTTTCGTCAAGGTGTTTTGGCAGAGGCAGTTGCAACAAAATTGCCGTCACAGCCCTGTCTTTGTTCAGTTTTTTTATCTCATTTTGAAGTTTTTGCTGGCTGACATCGTTTGGAAGTCTGACAACCCTTGAAAGCATGCCACACTCTGTGCACGCCTTTTGTTTTGAGGCTACATAAATTTCGCTTGCTTTGTCTCCCTCAACAATGATGCAAGCAAGCATAGGCTTCTTTTTCATCGCCAACGCCTTGCCCCGCACTTCTTCCTTTATTTCTTTTGCAAACTCTTTGCCGTTTAAAATTTCCATTAGGAAAATTATAGCATAAAAAATTTTTTTTACAAACAAAAAAAGGTTTTTACTTTTTTTCTTTTTATGTTAAAATTGCTCTGATGGTTAAGGAGGGATTTTATGGTAAACAACAAATTAAAAGAAGTTGACCCAGAGGTGTTTGCAGCAATAAAACAAGAAGAAAAACGCCAGCGCGAAACAATCGAACTGATTGCCAGCGAAAACATTGTAAGCAAGGCCGTTCGCGAAGCCGTTGGCAGTGTGCTTACAAACAAATATGCCGAGGGCTACCCTCAGAAAAGATATTATTGCGGTTGCGAAAATGTTGACGACATCGAAAGCCTTGCAATTGAGCGCGCAAAAAAACTCTTCCATGCCGAACATGCAAATGTTCAGCCACACTCCGGCGCAAATGCAAATTTTGCTGTGTATATGGCACTTTTAAAACCTGGCGACACCATACTTGGCATGTCTTTGCCAGCAGGCGGACACCTCACCCACGGAACAAAGGTGAACGTTTCCGGAAAGGTCTTCAACGCCGTTGCGTATGGCCTTGATGAAAAGACCGAACTTATCGACTATGACGAAGTTGAAAGGCTGGCAAAACAACATAAGCCAAAATTGATAGTTGCCGGTGCCAGTGCCTACCCAAGAAAGATTGACTTCGCTCGTTTCAGACAAATTGCTGACAGCGTTGGGGCGTATTTGATGGTTGACATGGCGCATATTGCCGGACTTGTTGCGGCAGGGCTGCATCCAAATCCTTGCCAATATGCCGATGTGGTGACAACAACCACACACAAAACACTGCGTGGCCCTCGTGGCGGCATGATTTTGTGCAAGGCAGAACTTGCCAAAAAAATTGACAGCGCTGTATTTCCAGGAACGCAAGGTGGCCCATTGGAACATGTGATTGCCGGAAAAGCGGTCATGCTTAAAGAGGCAATGACCCCAGAATTTAAAGAATATCAAAAGCAAGTCATCAAAAACTGCAAGGCTTTGGCAAGCGAACTTAAAAAACTTGGTTTCAGGCTTGTTTCTGGTGGCACAGACAACCACCTGATTTTGGTTGACCTCACCCCATTTAATGCAACAGGGAAGGAAGTTGCCGACCTCTTGCACGAGGCCAACATCACAACAAACAAAAATTCAATTCCAAACGAAAAACTAAGCCCAACAATAACAAGCGGGCTCAGACTTGGCACCGCCGCCGTGACAACCCTTGGCATGAAAGAGGAAGAGATGAAACAGATTGCAAGGATGATTCACAAAATTGTGTTGGAAAAAGAGAGCGCAATCCCCGCTGTGAAAAAAGAGGCAATCGCCTTGATGAAAAGATTTGCTTAGCCACATGTAAAAGAGTTGAGAAAAACAACTCTTTTTTTATTGTCACCGCCGCGTTTCAACACTCAAAATTGTGGACAGAATACACTTTGCGCGGATAAAACGCGAAAATTTTGCCAAGAACAAAATTGAAAATAGTGTTGACAAAGCAAAACACAATGTGATAAACTTAATAAGCGATGTGGAGAGATACTCAAGAGGTCGAAGAGGCTTCCCTGCTAAGGAAGTAGTGTTGTAAAAGGCAGCGAGGGTTCGAATCCCTCTCTCTCCGCCAATCAATGTCAAATACGAACACCAAACACAAAAGGCATTTTATGTGTTTGTGGAAGGATCGTTTGGTATCATAATTTATAGAAAAAACACCGGGTAAGAAGCCGGTGTTTTTTTGTTATTTATCATAAAGTTTTTTCCTTCTTCTCTTTCGCAATGCGGCGAAAGCAATTCCACCGCCGCAAGCCACCACAACTCCAGCAACGCAAGGCAATATGATGTCCAAATATCCTTTTGCGAGAATTACAATATCGTGTGCGGAAAC
>CANRLJ010000012.1 GCA_947631485.1 uncultured Clostridia bacterium
GAAACGGATTTGAGGTTTTTGCCACAAAAGGGCATATAAGAGATTTGCCTGCAAAGTCATTTTCCATCGATTTAAACACTTTTGAGCCTCACTATGAAATAAATCCGGACAAAAAACAACTCATTGAAGAACTCAAACGCAAGGCCGCCAAAGCGGATGAAGTTTTGATTGCAACCGACCCTGATAGAGAGGGCGAGGCAATTTCTTGGCACGTTGCATATGTTTTGGGGCTTGACCCAAACACAAAGTGCCGTATTCAGTTTAACGAAATTTCAAAAAAAGCAGTTTTGAAGGCACTCACAGAGCCAAGAGCCATTGATTTAAACCTTGTCAATGCTCAACAAGCAAGGCGTGTCCTTGACAGAATTGTGGGCTATAAACTTTCACCAATTTTGTCAAAGAAGATTGCTCCAAAACTGTCTGCTGGCAGAGTTCAGTCCGTTGCACTGAAACTTGTTGTGGACAGAGAGAAGGAAATCGAAAACTTCAAACCAGAGGAATATTGGAACTTGAACGCCGTGCATGAAAAGGGCGGAATTTCCTTTAAATCGGCACTGACAAGTTTTAAGGGCAAAAAAATTAAACTTTCAAACAAAGAGGAAGTTGATGGCGTTGTGTCTGCAATTAAGGGTGCAGATTTTGTCATTTCAAACATCAAGAAAGGAAACTCAAAATCTCACGCACCAGCACCTTTTACAACCAGCACAATGCAGCAAGATGCACTAAACAAACTTGGCATGAGCCTGAAAAAAACAACATCTTCCGCACAGGAACTGTATGAGGGTGTTGACATTGAGGGCGAGGGCAAATTGGCGCTCATCACATATATCCGAACTGACAGCACAAGAGTTTCAACAGATGCTCAAAATGCATGTCTGGAATATATCGCGCAAAAATATGGCAAGCAATATGTTCCATCAAAACCAAACATCTATGCGACCAAAAAGACGGCACAGGATGCCCATGAAGCAATTCGACCAATCTCCATGCAGATGACGCCAGAGAAAGTTAAAAACTCTTTGAGCAAAGACAACTACAGACTTTATAAACTTATTTATGAACGCTTTATGGCAAGCCAAATGAGTGAGGCACTGTATTCAAATGTAAATGTCACAATTAAGGCAGGGGAATATGAGTTTAAGGCCGTTGGCAGAACGCAAGATTTTGATGGCTTCACAGTTGTGTATAAAGAATACACGGACGAAGAAAAACAAGAGGCTGCAAAACTTCCAAAATTGGAAGAAAACGAAATTTTGCCTGTCAAAGACATAAAGGAAGAACAAAAATTCACCAAGCCACCTGCTCGCTACACCGAGGCAAGCCTTGTGAAAGCCATGGAGGAAAAGGGCATAGGCAGACCTGCAACTTATGCTGCCACCATAACCATATTGACGGCAAGAGCATATTGCACAAAAGAGGGCAAGGCACTTGTTCCAACCGAACTTGGAAGAAAAATGTGCGCATATCTTGACAAGTTTTTCAGCGGGGTCATAAATGTGAAATTCACTGCTCACATGGAAAACCGACTTGACGACATTGCAGAAAACAAGGACGAGTGGCACAGTGTTGTTGACAGTTTTTGGCATGGGTTTAAGGACCTTCTTAAAAATGCTGATGCAAGCAGCCTGACAATGAAGGCGCAGCCGGTTGAAACAGATGTTGTCTGTGACAAATGTGGGCACAAAATGGTTATTCGAGAGGGGAAATATGGCAAGTTTTTGGGCTGTTCAAACTTTCCTAAGTGCAGAAACATCATGCCATATGAAGACCACGAGAAAAAGCCTGTTGGGGTTTGCCCACAGTGTGGAAAAAATGTTTATGCCTTCAAATCAAAGCGAGGAAAGACATTTTATGCCTGCGAGGACAGAGAAAAGTGCAACTTTATGAGTTGGGATATTCCTGTTGACGAAAAATGCCCACAGTGCGGAAAATACATGGTCAAACACGGAAAAACCATCAAATGCTCGGCTTGCAACTATGTAAAACCAAAGGAATAGAAAAATAAAGCCAAAATTTTTAGGTTAAATGCAAACAAATATGTTACAATCAATATAAGAGGTTTCAATTTGAGAGGAGTTGAGCAAAAAAAAGGAGAAAATTATGGACGAACCACTTTTTAGAGGGACAACAATTTGTGCTGTGAAGAAAGATGGCAAAATTGCCGTTGCTGGCGATGGTCAGGTGACCATGTCAAACAGCATAATCTTCAAAAACAATGCAAAAAAGGTCAGAAGAATCTACAACAACAGCGTTGTGATTGGATTTGCAGGGTCTGTTGCTGACGCGTTCAGTTTGAGTGAGCGCTTTGAGGCAATGTTGAATAAATTTGCCGGAAATCTGATGAAAAGTGCTGTTGAACTTGCTCAGACATGGCGTGACGACAAGGCTTCAAGAAGATTGGAGGCCATGATGATTGTTGCCGACAAAAATCAGATTCTTATTTTGGATGGTCAGGGCGAGGTCATCGAGCCACAGGACGATGTTTGTGCAATAGGCTCAGGCGGAAACTATGCTTTGGCCGCAGCAAAGGCACTGATTCAAAACACTGATTTGCAGTCAAAGGACATTGCATACAGAGCATTGAAGATTGCAAGTGAAATTTGTGTGTTTACAAACGACAACATCATTGTTGAAGAATTATAAAAGGGGAAAGGGAAATGAGTTTAACATCAAAACAAATTGTTGCAGAACTTGACAAATATATTGTTGGACAAGCAAAGGCAAAAAGAGCCGTTGCTGTGGCACTGAGAAACAGATATCGCAGAAGCCAACTTCCAACTGAAGTGCGCGAAGAAATAACGCCAAAAAACATCGTTATGAGTGGTCCAACCGGCGTTGGAAAGACGGAAATTGCCAGAAGATTGGCAAAACTTGTTGGCTCTCCTTTTGTGAAGGTTGAGGCGACAAAATACACCGAAGTGGGCTATGTTGGAAGAGATGTTGAAAGCATGGTCAGAGACCTTGTTGAAGTCGCTGTCAGGATGGTTAAGGACCAAAAGAAAAAGGAAGTTGAGGCAAAGGTTTTGCCAATAGTTGAGGAAAAACTTGTTGACGCACTGTTTCAAAACAGAAGGGTCACACAGGTTGAGGTTGACCGCGAAAAGCTGTTGAAGGAACTGCATGACGGCACGTGCGAAAACGAAATTGTTGAAGTTGTTGTGGTTGACCAGCCAAAACCTATGATGGCGATTGGCGGAAATGAAATAACTTTAGGAAGTATGTTTGAAGGACTGACTCCACCAAAACACAAGAAGAAGAAACTTTCTGTAAGAAACGCACGCGAAGCACTTTTGCAGGAGGAGAGCGACAAAGTTATTGACAATGACAATGTGAACGAAGAGGCAATCAAACTTGCCGAAGAACAAGGAATTATCTTCATCGACGAAATCGACAAAATCATTGGAAAGAGCCAAGCAACAAACAGTGCGGATGTTTCCAGAGAGGGCGTTCAGCGTGACATTTTGCCGATCGTGGAAGGCAGCACAGTTCCAACAAAATATGGCAATGTGAAGACGGACTTCATCCTTTTTATTGCTGCAGGGGCGTTCCATGTTGCAAAAATGGAAGATATGATTCCAGAACTTCAAGGAAGATTTCCAATTATTGTCGAACTTGAAAGTCTGACAAAAGACGACTTCAAGAAGATTTTGACAACGCCAAAAAATGCAATCACTCTTCAATATGCAAATATGCTGAGGGTGGACAACATAAATCTGATATTCAAAGATGACGCTCTTGACGAAATTGCAGAGATGGCAGCACGAGAAAACGAAACAACTCAGGATTTGGGCGCAAGAAGACTTCACACAATCATGGAGACCGTTCTTGAGGATGTTTCCTTCAATGCAACAGGAGACCATCCAATGCTTGATGTTGTGATTGACAAAAAATATGTGCAAAATGTCTTTAAAGACAAGCAGGCAAAATACGATTTAAAGAAATATGTGCTATAACAATATCTTGTGGTGTTATTCAAATGATTGTTTGAATACTACCACAATATTTTGTATTTGGGGGTTTGTATGTGGAGCGATAGAACCAAACTTTTAATAGGTGAAAGTGGTGTCGAGAAGTTGGCAAAAAGTCATGTTGCTGTGATTGGCTTGGGTGGCGTTGGCGGTTATGTTGTAAATCTTCTTGCCAGAGCAGGCATTGGAAAAATAACCATCATCGACTTTGACAGGGTTGACGAAACCAATATAAACCGACAAATTGTGGCAGACACAACCACGGTTGGGCAGTTGAAAACTGAGGTTATGTACAACATGATTCAAAAGATAAATCCAAACTGCATGGTCAGAGTTTTGGCGGAGAGAGTTAATGCTTCAAATTTGGAAAAA
This sequence comes from uncultured Clostridia bacterium, assembly GCA_947631485.1. Taxonomy (GTDB): domain Bacteria; phylum Bacillota; class Clostridia; order Christensenellales; family UBA1242; genus Caccovivens. The sequence goes on from CANRLJ010000012.1 coordinate 4,341, forward strand.
ATCTTGGGTGTTGAGTGCGATTATGTTGTTGATGCCATTGACAATGTGCAAGACAAAGTGGACCTCATTTCCTATTGCAAACAAAACAAAATCAAGATTGTTTCTGCAATGGGTGCAGGAAATCGCTATGCAATGCCAAACTATGAAGTTGTTGACATCTATAAGACGCATGATGATGGTCTTGCCAAAGTGCTGAGGAAAAAATTCAGAGAGCAAAACATTGAAAGTTTGGATGTTGTTTCGTCAAGCCAGAGGACATTGAAGATTGAGGCCGATGATGGCTCAGGGCAAAACAAGGTTGTTGGCAGCATATCATATCATCCGGCAATGTGTGCCTGTGTTTTAGCAAGTTTTGTTGTAAATAAATTGCTTTGATAACAAGGAGGAAAATATGGAAATCATAAAGGAAAAAGATTTTGAAAAAACAATAAAAAAGGGTGTTGTTGTGGTTGACTTTTTTGCAACTTGGTGCGGCCCATGTCGCATGATGAGTCCAATTTTGGAACAAGCACAAGAGACCCTTGGCGACAAAGCAAAAATAGTTAAGGTTGATGTTGATGAAAGCGAAAAGTTGGCAAGATCATATGGAATTATGAGTATTCCAACGCTCTTGTTTTTCGTTGACGGGCAGTTAAAAGACAAGCACATTGGGCTTATGAGCAAGGATGACTTCATTGAAACGGTTGAAAAATACACTTTATAATTCAAAAATAATGGTCAAAACGAAAAATACTATTGACAACCAAATCTTTTGGTGCTAAAATAAAACTGAATTTTTATTTTAAAAGGAAGGATTATGGAAAGAAGAATTTACTTAGACAACGCCGCAACAACTTATGTTTCAAACGAAGTTTTAAACGAAATGGTTCCTTGCTTCAACACTCTCTACGGAAATGCTGGCTCTCTTCACAGTTTGGGACGCGAAGCAACCGCAATTCTTGACCGAGCAAGAGACAGAGTTAAAGAGGCAATAAATGCAAGCAAAGCAAATGAAATATATTTCACATCAGGAGGAAGCGAAAGCGACAATACAGCAATTAAAGGAATAGCATATGCAAAGACAACTGGGCGATTCTTGGCGTTGCTCGTGCAAATGTAAACAAGGGCAAACATATCATAACCACTCAAATAGAACATCATGCAGTGCTTCACGCTTGCCAGCAACTTGAAAGAGAGGGCTTTGAAGTCACATATCTTCCAGTTGATAAATATGGGCTTGTTGACATGGCAGAACTGTTGCATGCAATCAGAAAAGACACAACTTTGATTTCTGTTATGACAGTAAACAACGAAGTTGGAACAATTCAAAACATCAAAGCCATTGCAAAAATTGCACATGACTACAATATATATTTCCACACAGACGCAGTGCAAGCAATTGGATGCCTTAAAATAGATGTTCAAGACATGGACATAGACTTGATGTCAATGTCCGCACACAAAATCCATGGTCCAAAGGGCGTTGGAGCGCTTTACATCAAAAATGGCGTCAGAATCGACCCAATCTTGTTTGGTGGCGACAGCCAAGAGCGTGGAAAACGTGCCGGAACAGAAAATATTCCAGGAATTGCAGGTTTCGGAAAGGCCATTGAAATAGCAACAAGAAACCACATTATAAACAACAAAAAACTGAAGAACATCAGAGAATACTTTATTCAAAAACTGAAGGAAAAGGTTGATTATATTCAAATCAACGGACATCCACATCAAAAATCAAATGCCATTGTAAGCGTTTCATTTTACGGAATCGAAGGCGAAAGCATCATGATGCTGCTTGACTTGGCAGGAATTTGCACATCAACCGCTTCGGCATGCACTTCAAAATCACTTTTGCCATCACATGTGCTTCGAGCAATGGGAATTCCAGATGAAGTGGCACAAGGAACAGTAAGATTTTCTTTTGGAACAAATATATCAAAGTCTGATGTCGATTATGTAACAGACGAAATTCAAAAGGTGGTTGCAAAACTTCGTGCAATTTCACCAATTCAAGCAGGGAGGATGTAAAATATGTATAGCAAAACTGTAATAGATAGATTTCAAAATCCAAGAAATGCAGGTGGTATGCATGGTGCAAATGCCATTGGAGAAGTTGGAAATGCCGCATGTGGCGACATCATGAAAATGTATCTTAAAATCAGTGATGATGGCATAATTGAAAACGCAAAGTTCAAAACATTTGGCTGCTGCGCAGCAATTGCATCCACAGATATGGCTTGCGATTTGATTAAAGGCAAGACGATTGAAGAAGCATTAAAAATCACAAATAAAGATGTTTTGGATTTGCTTGGAGAACTTCCACCACACAAAATTCACTGCTCAATACTTGCAGAAGAAAGCATAAGAGCAGCAATACAAGACTATTATGCAAAACGCGAAAAGGAAATCAAAAAATCAACAAAGAAATCTTCAAACTAATAAATAAAAAAAATGCAAGCAAAATTGCATTTTTTTGTTGCAAAATTATAAAAAGATGAAAAACGGAATTTCATTGCATAATACCATATATTGTGGAATTATATTTGCATACTACCCGAAATATAGCCTATCTCTTCGTAAAACCTGTCTTTTGCGAATAGATTTAGATTGTGAAATAACAAAAAAAATTGTGCCCTCCCGAAAAATTTGGCTGGCAAAAGTCTGCAAAACAAAGGTGGGCTTTTCTTTATTTCCTGCTCCCAAATGCAATTACAGTTTGTATTGTTTCAAAAATTCTTCTTTAAACTCTGGAAAGTAGCCGCCGATTATCGCCTCTCTTGAGTTTTCTGCCAATCTTATCAAAAATCTCAGGTTGTGAATTGACAGCAGTTCTGCACCCAGCATCTCTCCAGCGTTCACCAAATGTCTTATATACGCCCTTGTGAAATGTTTGCATGTGTAGCAATCGCAGTCGTCTTCAAGTGGTCGGAAATCTTCTTTATATTGCGAGTTTTTCATGACCATCTTGCCTGTTTTAGAAAATGCCGTTCCGTTTCTTGCAATTCTGGTTGGCAAAACGCAGTCCATCATATCTATTCCACGTGCAAAGCCTTCCAAAAGGCAATCTGGGCTACCCACTCCCATCAAATATCTTGGCATGTCTTGTGGCAAAAGCGGATTTAAAAAGTCAAGCATATCATACATGACCGGCTTAGGTTCACCCACTGACAGCCCGCCTACGGCAATTCCACATCTGGCATATGGCACGCACTCTTGCACGCTTTTTGCGCGTAAGTCTTTATACATATTGCCCTGGACAATTGGAAAAAGGACATGGCGGCCACCCTTGTGAGCCTTAAAGCATTTTTCAAGCCAATGAGAAGTGAGTTTTAGAGCACTTTCTGCCTGCGCATAACTGTCTTTTGCGTCTGTGCATTGGTCTAGCGCCATGTTTATATCACTGTCCAAAGAATTTTGGATTTCCATGCAAAGTTCTGGCGTCATCATAAACTTTTCGCCACTCAAATGAGACCGAAACTCAACTCCATCATCAGAGACCTTTCTTAAATCTGACAAAGAAAACACCTGAAATCCGCCGCTGTCTGTCAAAATAGGCTTTTCATAATTCATAAACTTATGAAGTCCTCCGGCCTTTTCGACGATATCGTGCCCCGGACGCAAAAACAAATGATAGGTGTTTGACAAGATTATCTGAGCACCAATCGCGTCCAAATCTTCCGGTCTAAGCCCCTTTACTGTGGCTTGAGTTCCTACCGGCATAAACACCGGCGTTTTAATATCTCCCCTTGGCGTGTGAAAAATGCCCGCCCTAGCGCCCGTCTTAGGACACGTTTTTACTATTTCAAATGAGAAAAATTCGTCTTTCATAAATTGCTCCTATTTTGTCTAATTGATAAAATTGTTTATTAATTTTTCTATCCAGGACTTATCATTTTTGGCAAAAGCCTGTTCAAAATAATAATGAAATTGATAAAGTTTAAGCCTTTCTTTTAAAAATGGATTATCAAACATCTCAGGACAAAATTCTTTCAGCCAAGCCAACAAATTTGCATAATCTCCTAACTTGGTGTTTTTCTCATCATCTTCATTTGCAAACTTCCAAGGCTCGTCGCACATTGATTTAAAAATCATCAATTCATAGTCTTTTGGACAATGCAAAACTCGGTCAAAATCAATCAAATACAACTTCCCCTTATCATAAATAAAGTTGTCAAAATGAGCATCATTGTAAATCAAACAATAGTCGTTGCCCGCCAGATATTTAACACTTTCTTTCAACTTTTTGGCCATTGTGTCGTTGTAAAGGTCAAGTTTTTTGAGTTTTTTAAGAATAATTTTGATTTGTATTTTCCAATATTTTTTCCAATTTGTAATCACATCAACTCTTGGCAATTTTGCTTTTATCTGATGAAACTGCTTTAATATGTCAGCAATTTGCCCGACAATCTCTTTGCGAGTTGACTCGTCCAATTTATGCCAAATAGAGTAAAGTCGTTTGCCCTTTATTTGCGATAAAATCAAATATTCGTAGTCCTCAAACTTTCCGCTTGAGATTTTTTGCGGAACAAAATCAAAAGAAAATGCGTCATAAAGGTCTATTTCCTTTTGCAAGCGCCACATTTTGTCTTTATCACTTGAAAGTTTTATTACATAATTTTTATCGATAAAAAACACATCATTTGTAAATCCAGATGATGCCCTTCTTATTGAAGAATAAGATATGTTTTCCTTTTTCAAGATTTGAGAAACTATCTCAGGTAAATTGTCCATAAAATTCCTTTTTTTTAATTGTTAAAAGTTTATTTTTCTATAAACATTGCGTCGCCGAAAGAGAAAAAGCGATATTTTTCTGCGACTGCGGTTTTGTATAGCGCAAGAGTCTTGTCTATATCTCCTATAAACGCCGAGACAAGCATGATAAGCGTGCTTTCTGGTAGGTGGAAGTTTGTTATGAGCGCATCAACCATCTTAAACTTATATGGCGGATAGATAAAAATTTCGGTTTCGCGTTTTTGTGGCTCAAGTTCTCCATTTTCGTTTACGCCGCTTTCCAAAACACGAACCGATGTTGTGCCAACAGCAATAATTCTGCGCCTTTCTTCCTTTGCTTGATTTATCTTGTCTGCAACCTCTTTTGTTATTTCAAAATACTCGCTGTGCATCTCGTGATTTAAAATATTATCTTCTTTTACAGGCCTAAAAGTGCCAAGCCCGACATGCAATAGCACCTCCAAAATCTCAACGCCTTTTGATTTGATTTTCTCAAGAAGTTCTGGTGTGAAGTGAAGCCCTGCTGTTGGTGCAGCACTTGAGCCATCAACCTTGGCATAGACAGTCTGATATCGCTTTTGATTTTTCAATTTTTCTTTGATGTATGGTGGAAGTGGCATCGTGCCGATTTCCATCAAATGTTCCTCAAAGGTCTTGTCCTGAGAAAAGTCAAAACGCACCTTGCACGAGCCATAGTCGCCCTTTTCTGTTACAACGCATTTAATGTTTTGATTAAAAACAACCTCTGTGCCGACCGAAAGTCTTTTTGCGGGTTTGGTAATGACCTCCCACGTTTTAAGGTCAATCCTTTTTTGCAGCAAAACTTCAATCTTTGCACCCGTGTCCTTATATCCAAAAAGTCGCGCCGGCAAAACCTTGGTGTTGTTCACAACAAGCACATCGCCAGGCTTCAAAAAATCGACAATGTCATAAAAATGCTTGTGCTCAACCTTGTCAGTCTCACAGTTATAGCACAAAAGACGAGAGTGGTCACGCGGCTCAATCGGAGTTTGCGCAATCAACTCTTGTGGCAAATCATAAAAATAGGTGCTTTTTAACAATTCTCTTTGCATATTCACTTCTTCAATTTTTTCTCATATTTCATACTTGTGCAAACCATCCCTTGTGACTCATAAAATTTTATGGCGGACTTGTTAAACGCCCAAACATTTAGGATGATTGCATCAAATTTTTGCTTTTTTGCAACTTTTTCCAAAAAACTTAACAGGCTTTTGCCCACACCCCTTCTTTGGAAACCCTCTTTGACACAAATGGAATTTAAATCCATGATTTTTCTTTTTCTGATGAAAGGAACGCTTGAAATGGGTTTTTCGCTTGCAAGCAAAACGCCAACAATTTTGCCATCATCTTCACAGACAAAATTGTGACAACTTTCATCCTGAATTAAAGACAAAAAGTATTCATAAGCAAAAGGGTTGTCCGTCTCAACAAAGTTGTCTGGATTGCCCTTGATGTGCAAGTTGTTCACCTCATTTTGAATTTGTTTGACCTGTTCATAATCCTCAACCTGCATTTTTCTGATGTTCATAGACGGTTCTCCTATTTCTTTTCGGTGTAGTCAAGCCCCAGATGTCTGTAGGCGTTTTCAAGGGCAACTCTCCCCCTTGGAGTGCGTGCGACAAAGCCAAGTTGCAACAAATATGGCTCATAAACATCTTCAATCGTGCTTGAATCTTCGCTTATTGTGGCAGACAAAGTGTCAAGTCCAACAGGGCCGCCGTCAAACTTGTGGATTATACTCTCCAAAATCTTGCGGTCGATGAAATCAAGCCCAAGTTCGTCGATTTCCATCTTTGCAAGAGCCTTGTCAGCAATATCCTTTGTTATCTTTCCACTGCCAAGCACCTCGGCATAGTCTCTGACCCTCTTCAAAAGTCTGTTTGCAATACGTGGAGTTCCACGGCTGCGTTTTGCGATATCCAAACTTGCTGACTCGTCGATGTCAATATTCAAAATCTTTGCCGAACGCTTGACGATGACTTGCAATTCGTCATCTTTGTATAATTCAAGACGGCTGATGACACCAAATCTGTCACGAAGTGGGCTTGTAAGCATGCCCGCCTTTGTCGTTGCACCAATCAAAGTGAAGGGTTGAATTTTGAGACGCATATTTTTTGCGGAAGGGCCTTTTCCAACTATGAAATCGAGTGCAAAGTCCTCCATTGCAGGATACAAAATTTCCTCAACACTCTTGTTTAAGCGGTGGATTTCGTCAATAAACAGAACATCGTTCTTGTTTAAATTGGTCAGAATTGCAGCAAGGTCAGCAGCATGCTCTATGGCTGGGCCAGAAGTGATTTTAAATTGTGAGCCAAGTTCGTTTGCAATGATATGAGCAAGCGTCGTCTTTCCAAGCCCCGGAGGCCCATACAACAAAACATGGTCGAGGGCATCCTTTCTTGATTTTGCCGCCTTGATGTAAACCTCCAAACTCTGTTTGACTTTCTCCTGTCCGACATATTCATCAAGTTTTGTTGGCCTAAGCGAGTTTTCAATCTCTGCATCTGTCCAATTTTTTGTGCTTGTAATAAATCTATCTTCCATCTTCACTCCTTACAATATGTTGTGTGTTATGTCATAAGTCATATTGCATAATACACAAGGTGTTGTTATCTTGTTCCATATTCCTTCAAGACCTTCATTATGATTTCTTCTGCGGTTATGCCCTCGGTCATCTTACTTCTTGCCAGCCTGTATGCCTCATTTTTATTCACTCCCAAACTGATGAGTGTCATGACTGCATCATTTAAGACGCCTTCATCAACTTCGCCTGAAACCCCGCCCAAAAGATTATTTGAAACGATATTTGTGGAGTTGATTTTGTCTTTAAGTTCCAAACAAATTCTTTCAGCACTCTTTTTGCCCAGCCCTTTGATTTTTGAAAGTGCATTTGAGTCTCCGCTGACAATGGCAACCAAAAGGTCTGAAAGTTTCATGCCTGACAGCACTGAAATTGCACTCTTTGGCCCTATTCCCGAAACGGTTATAAGCCTCATAAAAAGCGCCTTTTCTTCTGCTGTGGCAAAGCCATACAAACAAACGCCTGTGTTTTCGCTGACTTGCAAATATGTCAAAACCTTTGCCGTTTCGCCCTCCATAGGAAGTGCTGCAAGCGAGTTGTTTGACACAGTCATCTCATAGCCAACGCCGTTTACATCCAGCACAAGCAATCCTTCGCTCTTTTCTTCTATTGTTCCCACCAAAAATGCAATCATATGTTCTCCTTTTAAATCATGTTGCTGTTAAGCATTGGATTTATTTGGCTATGGCACAGCGCAACCGCCAACGCATCCGCAGCATCATCCGGCTTTGGTATTGAAGCAAGCCCAAGCACATTTTTGACCATAAATTGCATTTGCTTTTTGTCTGCCCTGCCGTTTCCTGTGAGGGCTTGTTTGATTTGAATTGGTGTGTATTCAAAAGTTCTTCCGCAATACTTTTGGCTTGTCAGCACAATCACTCCCCTTGCCTCAGCAACGGGAATTGCAGTGGTTTGATTGTGAAAGAAGAAAAGTTCTTCCACAGCAACCTCGTCCGGCTTATAGGTTTCAAAAAGCACACGCAAC
>CANRLJ010000013.1 GCA_947631485.1 uncultured Clostridia bacterium
GTGTGTCATCCTCTGCTGTGATTTTTATTCCTTCCAAAATAGGATTTGTTGTTTTGTTTGAAATCGCTTTGCTTACGCTTAAAAAAGCATCTGAAAGTTCTATTCCGTGACATGAAACGTACATTTTTGTTCTCCTTATTACAAAATCAATTATAACACACAAGCATCTTTGAAAGCAAACAATATTGGTTTAATTTCATTTTCATTTTTTCAGCACATGCGCGCCAACTTATAGTTTTTATTATTTTTATTTATTGTGTAATAATACTCTTAATAATGCTATGTGGAAATGTGTGGAAAAGTTGGATTAACCCCTTCATAATCAACATATAGCGTTGTTTTTGAGAGGCATAGGCACAATATATGTGAAAAGTGAAAACTTTGAAATGTGGACAACTATGTGCAAAAGATGTTTGTTGTTGAGTCTTGTTATCCACTTATCAACATGTCTCTGATGTCGTTTATAAGGGTTTGTGTTTTCTTGTTTGATTTTAGGTCTTGCGAAATTTTGTCGCGCGAGTGCATGATTGTGGTGTGGTCTCTTCCTCCAAACAATTTTCCAATGTTCACAAGTGGCAGATTTAGGATGTCACTTATAAGATATATGGCAATCATCCTTGGTTCAACAATCTCTTTGTTTTTCTTCTTTCCGGTTATGTCCTGATATGAAACATTAAAGTAGTCGCACACAACAGAGATTATTTTGTCTGGGGTGAGGTCGTTTTTTATTTCCTCTTTCTGATTTGAAAATATGTCAAGAGCCTCTTCCATCGTTGCAACTTTCTTTCCGGACAAGGTGGCAAGAAAATACACCTCAGACAACTTTCCTTCCAATTCTCTTATGTTTGTGTCAACATTTTCTGCAATGTAATTTATGACATCATCGTCGGCATAATATTTTTCAAGTTGGCTCTTTTTTCTTAATATGGCAATTCGCGTTTCGATGTCTGGCTTTTGAATATCATGAATAAGCCCACTTGCAAAACGAGAACGCAATCTGTCTTCAAGAGTTGGAATATCTTTCGGTGGTCTATCAGAACAAATTATGACCTGTTTGTTGTTTAAGATAAGTTCGTTGAAGGTGTGGAAAAATTCTTCCTGAGTTTCTTTTTTGTTTGAAATAAACTGAATATCATCAACAAGCAGCACATCCAAATTTCTGTATTTTCCTCTGAATTCCATGACTGCCTTGTTTTTTGTTGGAGACCAAAGGGAGGCAATATAGTCGTTTGTGAACTGTTCGCAAGTTGTGTACATGATTTTCAGTTTTGGAGAAAATTCTCTGATATAATTTCCAATTGCGTGCAACAGGTGAGTTTTTCCAAGCCCAACACCGCCATAGATGAAAAGAGGGTTATATCTTTTGCCTGGGTGTTCGGCAACAGTTCTTGCAGCGGCATAAACAAACTGATTGCTTTTTCCTACGACAAAGTTGTCAAATGTGAACTTTTCGAAAAACGGATTTGGCTCTTCCGTTTGAACAGCTTTTTTGTCCTCGACATTGTTGCTTTTCATATATTCAATTTCTTCGTTTTGGTCAAGCACGACAATCTTCATCTGTCGCCCCATAACTTCATTGCAGCACTCACTGATTTTGTCTATGAAATTTCTGAGAATCTGATTTTTTGCTGACACGGACTGAGTTGCTATGACAAAATGGTCGTTTTCATCAATTTCGATGGGTTTTGTTGGCTCAATCCACAGCATATATGACACTGAGGATATGCGAAGTTCCAACTTTTCCAAAACCTGTTTCCAAATGCTTTGAATATCTTGCATAATAAACTCCTAAGGCAAAAACTTTAGATTTATTTTAAAATGTAAAAAATAAATTGTCAAGCAAGTTTGAAATGTTTAAAAAATGTGTTAAAATAGATTTGTGAAAATACAATCAATAGAACTTGACGGCTTCAGAAACTACGGCCACATAAAGACAAAGTTTGACGACAATGTAAACATTTTAATAGGAAAAAATGCTCAGGGAAAGACAAACCTATTGGAAAGCATTTTTTATTGCTGCATAGGGAAAAGTTTTAAGTCATGCAAAGATAAAGAACTTGTAAATTGGTCGGCAGAGCAAGCAAGAATTAAGATTGTTGCACAAAAAAAATACAGAGATTTGACGATTGAAGCAAGGCTGTTTAAAGACCAAAAAAAGACGATAAAAATAAATGACCTTCCAATAAAAAAAATAGGAGAATTGATAGGAGAAATAAATGTCGTGTTTTTCTCTCCACAGGAATTGAAACTTGTAAGAGAAAGTCCGGAAGAAAGAAGAAAGTTTATGGACATTGACATCTCGCAAAACAACAAAAGATATTTCTATCAACTTTCGCGCTATGAAAAAATTTTGCAAAACAGAAACAAACTTCTTAAAAATAGCAAGACGATTGACGTTGTGAAAGAGACGGTTGAAATTTGGGACAGGGCACTTGTTGCATCAGCAAAACTTCTTGCCTTTGAAAGACAAAAATTTGTTTCGCAAATATTGCCTTTTGCACAAAAAGCGCACTCCTACATCAGCGGAGGAAAAGAACAACTAGAACTGAAATACATTTGTGGATGCAAGGTTGAACTTGACGAAAACTTTGAAGAAAATCTGATGAAGCAACTGAGAAAAAACTTGGAGAAGGACTATAAATTAGGTTACACCTCTCTTGGCGTGCATAGAGATGATATTGACATATATCTAAATGGCGTTGAGGTGAAGGGTTTTGGCTCTCAGGGGCAGCAGAGGACTGTTGCACTGTCGCTTAAACTTGCCGAACTTGAAAATATGTGCAACATAAATGGAGAATATCCAATTTTGCTGCTTGACGATGTGTTTTCAGAACTTGACAGCGAAAGACAAGCAAGGCTGATTAAGTTTGTTGGCAGAACGCAAACCTTCATCACTTGCACGGACGAAAAAAAGATAAGTGGAAAGGTGTATAAAATCTCAAACGGAGAAATTGCCGTTCAAAAATGAAAAAAGCGGAAAGAAACTTGTTTTTATAGCAAAAATGTTATATACTAAACAAAAAGGAGAAAGATTATGACAGCAGCAATAACTTGGGGAACAATAGGAGTCTTTGTTTTGTTTCTTGCCTTGGGACTGGCAATAGGATTGATTAGAGGGGCAAAGCGCTCGGCTGTTCACTTTGCGTTTGTGATTGTAAGTTTTGTCCTGGCATTTTTCATCACAACACCAATCGCAGGTGCAATATTAAACATCAAATTCAATTTGGACGGAGGAAGTTACACCCTAAGCCAATACATCATCAAAATGATAAACTTTGACCTGTCAAACTACGGCGTGGCACAAGAGTTCATCACAAAACTGCCGGTGGCTCTTGTTTCACCAATACTGTTTATTGTGTTGTCGCTTGTTTGTTATTTTGTCTTTGACATAATCTATCTCATCGTTGCAAGACTTGTGTTTGGCAAGAAGAAAAAAGATTTTGAAAACAAAAAGCCACACAGAATTTTTGGCGGAGCAATAGGACTTGTTGAGGGATTTTTGTTTATGGTGCTTTTGTTTGCACCACTGACATCGTTGACTTCAACCGTGCAAGATATTGCATATGTAAAAACAACGGCACAGGCTCAGGCAGAAGAGGTCTCTGACGACAATCATCTCAAAACCATCGGAAGCCTTGCAAGCGAAAACTTGCCACCAGAAGTGATGGATGTTTTGAAGGCCTACAACAACAGTGTTCTTGGAAAAGTCACAGGTGCTGGAGGAATTGACGACTTGTTGTTTGATGGACTTTCGCAAGTGCAAGTTCACGGCAAGACAATCACAATAAGAAAAGAACTTTTGGCAGGAACAAAGATTTATGACAACTTTGTTCAGATATACAACAACTTTCAGGACGAAAACTTTGACGTAATAAAATTGTCAGCAATAAAGCAAAACCTTTCAACCTTTTTGGATGGCGAACTTTTCAGAACGGTTGTTGTTGACACAGCAAAACAGTTCATCCTGACCCACAGCGAAGAACAAGTCAAAAAGTTGCCAGAAATATTGCAGGAAATTTTGGCAGAATTAAAGAACACTCTTGAGGGAGAGGAAAAAATCTCTCTTGCGGACGACTTGAAAAACGACCTTCTTAAAGTTGTGGATGCTGGAGATTTCATTTTGGATAAACAACTTATTCAAAAGTATAACGAACTTACTGAAAAAGACGCAATGGCAATTTTGAATTTCGTAAACGAAAATCTGGACACCGAAACATTTGACAGAATTCTTGGCGATGTTTTGGATTTGAAAATGGTTTCATATTCCATGCAGGCACTTTTGAACTATGGCTCAGACAAAGTTTCAGAAATTTTTGATGGCGACAAAGAAATAAAGCTAAACACAAACGTTGAAAATGTTGAGGAAATGCTTAAACAGGCAAAAGAGGCCGTTGGAAATCTTGTGGAACTTAGCAATCTTTTGCAACTGCCACAACTTTTGGAAGCGGAGGACAAGGTTGATTTTCTTGTGAACATCAAGACCGAGGATTTGGAAGCAGGCATGACCCTTGCAGGAACAACTCTTGACGAATTGAGAGACTTGGAAATCCTGAAAGTTAAAGAGGGTGACGACACAAACTATGTGCTTGACAAAATATTGAAACACTACAACTTCTCAATCTTGGGCGACACAGTTTATGAAATGAAAGACGACACTGCCGAGGAAGTTGTTATTTCAGATTATAAAACCTTCTTCAATCACATCAAAGAGCCAATAATGCTTGTGAAGGAGAACAATCTTGTTGCCCTTTTGGATGGAGGAGATGTTTTGGATTCTGTCATTGACCTTTTGAGTGCGGACAGTGGACTTTTGGCAAAGACAATTTTGCCATTTAAAAACATGACGGCTTTGGATTTGGGCACAATGATTTATGATGAGGTTGTAAACACTCTGAAAACGCAAAAGTTGTCTGGCGACGACAAGTTGTTGAATTTTGACTATCTTGAAATTGACGGCGAAGAAACAAATGCCCAAAACTTTGCAAGATGGAATCAGGCGTTTAACACCTTGGGCGAAACTTTGAAAAATCTCAACACAGGCTCAGTAAGTGTGGGCGAAACAACATACACATACATCAAATATGTTTTAAGCGCAGAATATAATCAGGACACTCTGATTGACAGCCTTTTGAAAGATGAAAACTTTGAAAACATCCTAAGCCCAGTGTTTGAAACAGAACTTTTCCAACCTTTGGGACAAATGTTTTTGGACAATATAGACAGTGCTGTAAATGGCATCACAAAACTTTCCGCAAAATCAACCTACAAAGTGGACAAAACGGCGGCACAAGCCCTGAAAGCACTGCTTGGCAAAGTGAAAGCATTAAACGGCGAGGACTTAGACCTGAAGAGTGTTGGACAGATTTTGGACATTTTGAAGGAAAACGCAAAAGCAGACGGAGTGTTCAACACAGTGTTCTGCAACTTCATTTGGTATTTGACAGGCGATAACATCGGAGAACTTTCAGTTGATGGTCAAAGCCCAATCGACATCAAAGACAAGGTTGCGGAATATTTGAAGAAGGAATACACTGATGAAGATTTAAGAGCGTTCTATCTTGAAGTTTCTTACACAGAAAAGTTTAAAGAAATTGCAAATGCAAAACAACTTGGCGACAACATCCTCAAAAACTTGCAAAGTGTTCCTGAAATAGACAGTCTTGAGACAGCCCAACAATTTGTGGATGCTTTGGAAAGTTCGCTTGAAGGCCTTTCTGACCAAGAAGTTGTTGACGCGTTGAACAACCTTGGAGATTTTGTTGACAAAGACACCATTTTAGGAAAGTTTGAGGGCAACGACCAAGTTGTCAAAGAGGCACTTGGAAGTGCATTTGGCGGAAATGAAACCCTTCAAAACGCATTTAAAAACTTTCTTTGGCCTGAGGCATAAGGAGGAAGAGTGCAGGAGTTTAGGCATGTTCCCGTCATGTTAAACGAGGTTGTTGATGGGCTTAGTATAGTTGAAAACGGAGTTTATGTTGATTGCACTGTCGGCGGAGGCGGACACTCTTTGAGGATTGTGCAGAAACTTAAAAACGGGCATCTATATGCCTTTGACCGAGATGAGGACGCAATAAAAAAATCCACCGAAACGCTGAAAGACTTTAAGAAAAACATAACCCTAATCAAAGCAAATTTTCATGATGCTCCAAGCATTTTGAAAGAGATGGGCGTCACTGAAATTGACGGTTTTTTGGTGGACTTGGGCGTGAGTTCTTATCAAATTGACGAGGGCGACAGAGGTTTCAGTTTTGTGCATGATGGAAGGCTTGACATGCGCATGGACAGAAGCGAAGATGTTGAGACGGCAGAAGAGATTGTAAACTCCTTTTCGGAGCAAAGGCTTGTTGAAATCATGCAAGAATATGGCGAAGAGGAGTTTGCAAAGCCAATAGCAAAAAACATTGTGCTGGCGCGACAAAAAGCAAGGATTGAAACAACTTTTAGGCTTAAAGAGATAATAGAAAGCAGCATGCCCAAAAAGGTTGTGTATTCTCGCGGTGGGGCATCAAAAAAGGTGTTTCAGGCGCTGAGGATTTACATAAACAGAGAACTTGACGGCTTGGACAAATTTTTGGAAGAGATGATTGACATGTTGCGTGTTGGCGGCAGGGGAGTTGTTTTGACATTTCACAGTTTAGAGGACAGAATTGTCAAAAATGTCTTCAAACTTGAAAGCACAAACTGCATTTGTCCTCCAAAGACGCCAATTTGCATCTGCCATCACAAAGCAAAAGTCAGGTTGGTGAACAGAAAGCCGATTGTGGCATCTGAAAAAGAGCAGCAGGAAAACAGCCGAAGCACAAGTGCAAAATTGAGAATTGTTGAGAGGATATAAAAGAATATTTACAAAAGGAGGAAAATAAAGATATATGGATAGGCTTGTCGCAGAAACCGAAACAAAAGAAAAAGAAGTTCAAGTGCAGACCGAAGTGGCAGCGGCGCAAGAGCAAGAGCCTGCACAAAAAGAGACAAATTCATATATAAACTCCTTTAAAGACATGACTGTTGCGGACATAAAGCGCGAGGAAGAAAGGAAAGAGCAAGAAGAGTTTAAAAAGCAGAAAGAGGTTTTATTAAAGCAGCAGTATGAAGAGAAGATTGAAGAGCAAACCGAGCAGCAGGAACAAAAGCAAGAGCAGGCCTCTCAAAAAATAATAGAAAAGCCAAACTATGACCTAATCGAAGAAAATCCAAAGGTTTTGAGACTGAAAAAGAGGACAAAGGAAAAGAAGGCTCTTTCAAAAAAGACGGCAGGAATAATCTTATCATGCACGCTGGGTGCGGCGGTGATTATTTCGGTGGCAAACTTTGTTGTCATCGACCAGATGCAGTCCAGTTTTTCGCAGATTGAAAGTTCTTACAACCTCAAACTTAGTGATTATTTGCAGCGTTTGACCGAACTTGACGGAACAAAGATGGGCACAGAGATAATTGAAACCTATCCTGACGAAAACAAGCCTGCTGGCGACTTGGGTAAAAAGAGCAACTGGTTTGACAGATTGTGCAACTTCATAGGGAGGCTGTTTGGAGGCTAAATGACATACACGCTTCGTTCTTTGCAAAAGAGAATTAAGTCTGTATTTTTAGTGTTGATAATCCTTTCATGTGCCTTAGCAATAAGGCTTTTTGTCGTTCAGATAATAAATGGAAAGAGCCTGCAAATAAAGGCAACTGACCAGTGGACAAGAGACTTAAAACTGACAGCGCCAAGAGGGACGATATACGACTCCACGGGCGACACCTTGGCGGTCAGTTACACAACTTACGATGTTTATGTGCGAGGCAGAGAGGTTGCTGATGCACAAAGCACCGCAAGTTTTTTGTCGCAACTTTTGAGCCTTGACTATGAAAAGACGCTTTCAAAAGTGCAGAGAAAAGACATTTCCGAAAGTTTGTTGAAAATGAAGATTGAGGCAGAAACGGCGGAGGAAATATATGACAAAAACCTGCCGGGAATATATCTGACCGAAAATGTGGGAAGATATTATGTTTATGGAAACTTGCTGACCCAACTTTTGGGCTTCACCTCGCTGGACAACGTCGGACAGGCCGGGCTTGAGGCATATTTGGACAAATATTTGACAGGAGAGGACGGCTATAGTTATGTTCAAAGTGACCTGCAAGGCAAAGAGATTGGCGGAACGCTGAGATATTATGTTGCTGGCCAGCCAGGAGATTCTGTCACGCTGACTGCAAACAGCAAAATTCAACTCATTTTGGAAAGGGTTTTGGAAAAGGCATATGCAGAACAAAAGGCAAAGGCTGTTTCCGGCATTGTCATCGACGCCAAAACAAGCCAAATTCTTGCCATTTCATCCAAGCCAAGTTTTGACCTAAACACGCCGCCAAGAAAGGACCTGTTTCAACTTTTTGAGCAGTCAAAGATGAAGGCAGTCACAGACACATACGAGCCCGGCTCCACTTTCAAAATTTTGACTATTGCGGCGGCGTTGGAGGCGGGAGTCACCAACCTGAACGACCGATTTTATTGCCCGGGATTTCGAATTGTTGACGGCCAAAGAATAAAGTGTTGGAAGAGCATAGGCCATGGCAGTCAAACACTTGCCGAGGCGTTTGCAAACTCTTGCAACTGTTGTTTTATGGATTTGGCTCTGCGGCTTGGCGTGGACAGATTTTATGAATATATGCAAAGGTTTGGAATAGGTCAAAAAACCGGCATAACAATAAAGGGCGAGAGTGGAGGAATTGTCATGCCAAAACAAAATGTAAAGACTGTTGACCTTGCCAGGATGGGTTTTGGGCATGCCGTAGCAGTGACGCCGCTGCAACTGCTTTCAATTGTTGCTGGCATAACGGACGGTGGCGTTTGGAAGACGCCAACAATTATAAAAGAGATTGTCAGTTGTGACGGAAAAATCACCTACACGCCACAAAAAACAACCCGAAGAATATTGTCAGAAAAGACAAGTCAAATTGTGAACATGTTGTTGCAAAAGGCGGAAAACAAACAAGAGGACTTTGCCTTTGTGGAGGGTTATAATGTTGGCGGAAAGACAGGCACAGCGCAAAAGTATGACGAAAATGGCAGAATTGCAAGCGGAAAATATATTTCAAGTTTCATTGGCACATATCCTGCAAACAGCCCAGACTACATCTTTATGATTATGGTTGATGAGCCAAGTGCTGGGGCATACTATGGCTCGCTGGTTGCAGCGCCATATGGCAAAGAGTTTTTCAGCCAACTGTTTGAGTTTTATGACATGCCAAAGGACGACTCAAATATCGTTGTTGAAGAGGTGACCATGCCACAGGTGGAGGGGCTTTCGCTTGCCGAAGCGATGGCGGAGGTGACTGCCGCAGGGCTTGGCTATGAAATTGATGGCGAAGGCGCTTTCATAACAAAACAACTGCCGCCGGCGGGCACAAGGCTGCATAAAGGCGATACGGTCCTTTTGGTGGCAGGGGTTGGGAACGCCTAATAAAGAGGACAAATAAATTAAAGCAGAAAAAAGATTATGAGTCCGCGAAAAATATAAAAAGGGCTGAGCCAGGAGAAAAATAAAACGGCTATGAGCCGAGCCGTAAAAAAAAGACACTGAAAAGTGTCTTTCTTTTATCTCTTAGATGTTTAAGAGTCTGAAAATGTGCTTTTGTGTAATCATGAAAATAAGGTCAACAACCCAAAGAATCCATCCTCCGAAGAAGACACGAACAATGGCTGCTACAATCTTACCTTCTTGGAATCTTGTAACCACACCGCAAACCCATGCTGTAATTGGGATGATAGCGAGAATGAGGCTTACAATCCAATCAAGGCCAAAGTAATCTGACTTTCCTGCCATAATACATTTTCTCCTTTTAATTAAATTTTGTAATTTTGTTTACACTCCAATTTTAAAACATAAAAATGAAAATGTCAACAATTTAAACAATTATTATATATGTTTTTACAATTTTTTTTATCACAAATCTGGCAAAGAGACAAAATATATGCAAAATCCAAACAAAACATTGTCTAAAAGCTGCGGATGTGATATAATATACTTATGATGACATATGTGATTATTGGCGTTGTAATTGGTTTAGGGCTGGTGCTGTGCTTTCTGTTGGCGGTGGCAAATTTTTCGTTCAATCAATTTTATGAAAAGTTCAAAGAAAACGATGCGCGCCGAAATTCCTATGGCATAACCACCCTCGAATATGTTTCCAGAATAAATCAAGCCTATTTCAACAACAAACTGCGTCTGACAAAGTGTGCAAAATTCAAAGACTTCTATGGCGGAGGAATTGTTGGGCTTTCCGAAAGCACAATGAAGTCAAACAGCCTGTCTTCTCTTGCAATAGTCTCGCACGAACTTGGCCACGCCCGACAAGATTTCACATCAAACAAAATAAAAAAGCACGGCAAGATGCGACTTGCGGGCAGAATTTGTGGGTTGTTTTTCATGCCATCGCTCATTGCTGGGGGAGTGATTTCAGTTTTGCAGGTGTTTGATGTGTTGCAACCGTTCTATTTCTTGATAATCGGACTTTCGCTCATCGGCCTTTCAGTTTTGATTTTCTTTTTTGCAATTTTTCTGAAATATAAAGAAATTCAAATAGAAAAAGAGGCGTCAGACTTTGCCCTTGAATATCTGCGAGAATATCTAACCGAGCCAGAGGTGGAATATTGCAAAGAGGTGCTGGACGGGGCAAGGCTGACATATTGGGCAGCGCTTGTGAGGACGCTTTTAAGTTGGACGCTCCTCACTCCCAAAAACACACTTTTCAAATAACAACAAAAAAAACATATGCTGTGGTTGCATATGTTTTTTGTTTAAACTGCCTCAGATGCTTGTGTTGGTGACAATGTGATGTCTTGAGGAATAATCAGTTTGTATATTTCTGCTTCTTCTTTGCCTTCACCGTCCCAGTCAATAGACAAGAAAACGGTTTTTGCAGTAGATTTGCCTGTGCCAGGAACTCCTATAAACACATGAAGGTCTGTTTCTACTGGTTGTGCATCTTCATTTGAATCAGCCAATTCATCCCAGTCTTGAGGATAGGTTTCGGCTTGTGCTTTTACAACTGCATCAGGAATTTTGTATCCCTTTCCAGCAAAGGTAATGCAAACAACATAATCACTTCCGAAAGCAGCCTTTGTATTAGGACCAACTTGTTGAAGTTCAGTTGTTGTCAGTTTATAAACAGCCTTGTATTCATCAAAGTGTTCATCTTGTGCGTTTTCTTCGGCTTCTTTTGTCAATTTTTCCCATTCTGTTGCAGCGACAGAGACAGTGTTTCCTCTAAAGTAGCCTTCAACAGCACCAAAAGAAACTGTGTGGACAACTGGTTTGCTTTCCCCACAACCAACCAAACCAAATGCGCCTACAACTGCCAAAGCAAGGCAACCTAAGCCTGTAAGTAACTTCTTTTTCATCATCTTTCTCCTTTTTTATTATCTTTGCATTTATATGCTAAAAATATTCTACAAAAAATCCCCCCCCCATTGTCAACAAAAATGAAATAAAATTCAAAAAAAAGACATACGCTTAAAAAGCGTAGCCTTTTTTCAATTTAAAAAGTTACTTTTTATTGTGGGCTAAACTATTTTAGTTTTCTGCACTGTCAAATGTGAGTTCAGAGCCAGGAATAACAAACTTGTATGTGACATCATCCTCTCCGTCGCCGTCCCAGTCAAAGTATATAACAAATCCTTTGCTTTCATTGTTGATTGTTGAGAAGTAAATGAAATTGTCACCTTTGTTTGTTCCGGTTTCAAGGGTGCTTGTGAGGTCTTTCTTTTGAGAATCTCCATCTTTCAAGGAAGTTTTAGAAATCTTCATCTCGCTTGAGTCATGTCCTTTTGTGCTAAATGTGATTGCGATGATGTTTCCAGATTCTGTCCCAAAGGCCTCTTTTGCTTCTGCGTTCCAAGCGATCGTTTGCTTGTCCATTTTCCAGACTCCATCAAAGTCCTCTTCGGCGTCTTGTTTTGTCCATTTTGTTGCTGCAATTGTCACGTCAGCGCCTCTGTAGTTTCCTTTTACCTCTCCAAAGGACACTGGTGATGTAGGCTTTGCTTCTCCGCATCCCACAAGCCCAAAAGCACCAACAACTGCCAAAGCAAGGCATCCTAAACCTGTAAGAAATTTCTTTTTCATGATTTTTCTCCTTTTAAACGATTTTTGCATACCTTTATGCTATTGTCATTGTATCAAATCCCCCCCCCGTGTCAACTGAATTAAAAATTTTTCCAAAATTTTTCAATGAGCGAGGAAGGCGGATTTTATTTTGTCTTTTTTGTTCTTCCAAGAGAAAAATTGTCTGACTTTCGGTCTTGAAGCTCTTTGACAGGATTTGGCTTTGTTTCAAAACGATAATCTTCGCCAAACCTTGAAATGTGGTCCTCAATCGTGGTGTGTCCACGCTCTTCTTCTGGCTTTTTAAACATTTTGTTTTGATATTTAAAAAAGTTTGCAGAACTTTCCACATCGTTTATGTTCACATAGCCCTCGCGATGGGC
>CANRLJ010000014.1 GCA_947631485.1 uncultured Clostridia bacterium
GCCAAAAGTGTCAGTCATAAGTTTTTCTATGCCGTCAGTTTTGGATGGCATGAAAAACACCTTGTTTGTCCTGATGTCTCTCACGCGGAGGTCTTTGGCAATTTCCAAAATTTCTTTTGATGTCATGCCGTTTGCATAGGCAGAGCCGATGATGCTGCCCACACTTGTGCCTGCCACATAGTCAAATGTCAGCCCAAACTCCTCAAAGGCCCTAATCACACCTATGTGCGACATGCCCCTTGCACCGCCTCCACCAAAGGCGACACCAATTTTTGGTCTTTTTGCGCCGAAAAAGTTTATTTTCATACATATATTATAGCAAAATCTTTGTGGTTTTAAAAATGATTTAATAATCTGTCAGTTGGAATATGAAAAAAATTCGAATAATAAGATATCTTATGAAAAGATTTTCCATCCTCTCTGTCTTTATTTTTATTATTGCAACGCTTGTTTGCTTTTCTTGTGCACAGTTCATCTCAAACACGATTGTCGCGTTTAGCAGTGATGTGTTGGTGAAGGAAGTGTCCATCGAACAGCAAAAATTTTATGCCATTTCGCTGGGCAAAAGTCAGGTTGAAAACGAGACGAAATCACTTACCTCAATTCTTCAAACAAAGGACGGTGCAGGGTTTGTGTTTTTTTCCGATGGCTATTATCACTGTTTGGCAAGTTTATATGAAAACAAAAATGATGCAGAGCATGTCAAGACGAAACTTGCAGAAGAGGAGGTTGAGAGTGAGATTTTGACGATTGTTCTTCCTCCAAAGGTTGTGAAGGGCTCATTCAACACAAATGAAAAAGAGATAATGACCGACTGTTTGGAGTCAAACTATCAGATTTTCAGAAAACTCTATGATGTTGCAATCAGTCTGGACACAAAAATTTGTGACCAAAGCAAGGCCAAATTGGATTGCAACAGCATCTATTCTCAACTTATTTCCACAAAAACAAATTTTCAGACATTTTTTAAGGACAATTTTGAAGATGTGAAAGACAATTTGAACAAAAATGAAAAAATCCTCACCGACCTCATCAGTGAGAATTATGAAAGTGCAGGACAAACCTTGTCATCTTTTATCAAACTTGCATACTGCAAGATTCTTCTTTCTTAATTAAATTTTTTAAGCACAATCTGCTTGTTTTTGTTTGCCAAAACGCGCCCAACACGACCGTGCCTTATAACATCCACAACACCCCCTGCAAACTTGTCTGACATGACAAGTTCTTCCTCAGTTGGAGTGCCACCTCGCTGCGTTCTGCCCACGATGTGGCATCTTACAATGTCAAGTCCGAGCATTTTGTTCAATTTATTTGCAATTTTTTCGATTTTTTCTATGTTTTCACGAACAATTATGCAACTGCTTTGCCCTTTTACATATTTTTTTAGGATTGCCTTGGTCATCTTTTCATAGTCAAGAGTTTTTTTATCTTGGACAACATAGTCTGCGTCAACCTGTTTTGCCGTTTCCTCTGCGATTGCACCAAAGTCTCTGCCCATGACTTCAAACAGACAACTTCTGGTCATCGCTTGGATGCTTGGCATTGTGTTTTTGACAGCATAAACACACTCCTTCACCGCAGTGGAAAACCCCATGCTGTAATGGTTGTCGTTGACATCGTTGTCAATAGTTCCTGGCACAAAAATGGTTTTTATTCCGTTTTCAAAAATCTCTTTTGCACCCCTTTCAGAGCCATTACCACCACAAATCACAACATAATCAAAATCTTTGGCATTGTTGACGCCAATTTTCACATATCTTTTTTGTTTAAACTCCGGGCATCTGGATGTTTTTATTATTGTGCCGGCGCTGTCTCGGTCTCCGTTTTTGATGACTTTTCCAAGAGGATAGATTTCACCATTTATCAGCCCATTAAAGCCCGCCAAAGCAAAATATACCTCGTCTTTAAACGCGTCATAAAGATCATAAATAAATCTGTTCATGCCTGGTGCATCGCCGCCGCTGCATAATAGCAAAATTTTCATATTTTCCTCCTATTGAACCACAATATTTTCGCTGCCAATGATGCCGCTCAACTCATTTACAAGATAGTTGTTGATTTTCACCGTCTGCTGATAGTTGAAGACCTTTCCGGACGAAGAGCATTTAATGACAACAGGCGTTGTGCCTGGATATGAAGAGATTGAGTTTTTAACTTTGCTGTATATGTCTGGGTTTTTGGTGTCAAATTTCAGACACAGGCGCTGCTTTTTCTCTCCCTCTTTGTTTTCGTCTTCCTTCCACAAAAACACTGCATCAGCAACTGCGGAAGGCGCCATGCCATCGCGGATGTTAATCTTTCCTTTGATGGTGACAAGATTGTCCTCTTCCAAGATGTTTCTGTATTTTGAAAAGGCATTTGCAAAGAAAGTGACTTCCAAAACGCCTTTCAGGTCTTCGAGTTTCAAATAGCACATCTCTTTTCCGTTTTTGGAGCGTTTTCTGTTCACTTCGGTTATTATTCCGCCACAGGTGAAGGGTTGTCCATCCTGAAAGCCAAAGTCATTTATCTCTTCTTCTTGATATCCTTCCATATCGTCACTCTGAAGTTCTTCTTCAAAGTCGGACCTAAGCATATCTGAGGTGAGAGTGAAGTTTTCAAACTTCTTCTCATAGTCTTGCAATGGGTGACCTGACATATACACGCCAATGTATTCTCTTTCATATTTGAGCAACTTTTTCTTTGGCAATTCGTTTAAGTCTGGCCAGTTGATGTCCTCTTCATTTTTTATCTCTCCAAAAAATGACATCTGTCCCATATTGCTGCTCTTTTTGTCCTTTGCGGCCCTGTCCATGACATTTTCATACACTGCCATATATTGGCTTCTTGCCTTTCCGAAACAGTCAAAAGCGCCGCTCAGAATAAGGCACTCAATCGCCTTGCGGTTCACGCCGCCCATGTTGACGATCCTCACAATGAAGTCTTCAAAGTTTTTAAATTCCCCGTTTTCAACACGCTCTTTGATGATGTTGTCAGTGACTGTCGTGCCAACATGTTTGAGTCCGCCAAGCCCAAACCTTATGCTCTTTCCGTCACAACTGAAATAGGATTGAGATTTGTTGACATCTGGTGGCAACACTGCAATGCCCTCACCTCTTGCAAATGAAACATATTTCTTTATGTCATCACCATTGTTTATTCTGTCATTTAACACTGCAGTAATGAATTCGGTTTTGTAATAGCACATCAAATACGCCGTCTGATATGACACATATGCATATGCCGCAGCATGAGACTTGTTGAAGGCATATTTTGCAAATTCCTTCATCTCATCAAAAATCTTTTCCGCAACTTCCTTCTTGTGCCCAAGTTTGATTGCCCCGGGAATACTCTTCTTGCCAGCAGGGTCTGTCCAGCCGTTGATGAACTTTTCTCTTTCGGCGTCAATCTTATCAACTTGCTTTTTGCCCATGATACGCCTGATGTTGTCGGCTTGACCAAGGCTGTAACCTGCCATAACCTGAACAATTTTCATGACCTGCTCTTGATAGACAATGCAGCCGTAGGTGACATCAAGTATGTTTTCAAGGCAAGGGTCATCATACACAACTTGTGATGGGTCTTGCTTGTTTTTCACAAACTTTGGGATGCTGTCCATTGGCCCTGGACGATAGAGCGAAACGCCGGCGATGATATCTTCAAGACAGGTTGGTTTCAACTCCTTCATAAACTTCTTCATGCCAGCACTTTCAAGTTGGAACACGGCGTCTGTCTTTCCGTTTGAAATCATTTCAAAGACATTTTTGTCGTTGTATTCCATGTCATAGAAATCAATCTTCACGCCATGGTTTTCAAGAATATAATCGCATGCCTTTTTGATGTCCGTAAGTGTCCTCAGTCCCAAAAAGTCCATCTTCAAAAGGCCAAGGTGCTCCAATTCAATCATGCTGTATTGTGTCACACGCTCGTTGTCCGATTTTGCCACAGGAACAAAGTTTGACACAGGCTCTGGCGCAATCAAAACGCCGCATGCGTGCTGAGAGGTGTTTCTTGGAACGCCCTCAAGTTTTATTGCAATGTCAATGATTGTCTTCATATTTGGGTCATTGTCATATATCTCTCGCAGTTCTGGGATGATGTATTTGTCGTTTTCTGGCTTTCCAGTTGTGCCAAAATAATATTTCAAAACTGGAGGTTTTTTGATTCCGTCTGGAAGTTTGCTTGGAATCAGTTTTGTAAGACGCATGACATCCGGATTTGGAGTTTTCATGACCCTTGCAACATCTCTGATGGCATTTTTTGCTTGCATGCATCCAAATGTGACAATGCAGGCAACATGGTCCTCTCCATAACGCCTTTTAACATACTCAATCACTTCGCCTCTTCTGTCCATACAAAAATCGACGTCAAAGTCCGGCATGGAGACGCGCTCTTTGTTTATGAAGCGTTCGAAGAACAAATTATATCGCATTGGGTCAACCTTGGTTATTCCCGATGTGTAAGCCACCAAACTTCCGGCACCGCTTCCCCTTCCCGGTCCAACCGGTATGCCTTGGCTTTCGGCATAATTTATGTAATCCCAAACGATAAGAAAGTATTCAACAAAGCCCTGAGAGTGAATAATGTCAAGTTCCATTTCCAATCGGTCGATCAGGTCTTGTGTGACATTTTTATATTTTTTGTAAAGGCCTTCGAAAGAAATTCTTCTTAAAAACTCATAAGGCTCTTCACCTGTGCTTGTCTTGTAAACAGGAATGTAGTTTTTTGAACTTGGCAGTTTGTATTTTTCGTCAACGCCATAAACCTCACCCAAAGACTTTGTCTTGATTGTCACGTTGCACTTCTGAGCAATCTCAAGTGTGTTTGCAATGGCATCTTCAAAGCCAGGCAGCGCCTCCACCATCTCTTCATAGGTTTTAAGATAAAACTCCTGCGTAGGAAACTTCATGCGGTCTTCATCGTCAAGATATTTGCTCATCTGAACGCACATCAAGACATCTTGCATCTCCGCATCGTCCTTATACAAATAGTGCACATCGTTTGTGGCAACAAGTTTAATCGAAAACTTCTTTGACATCTCCAAAAGATATTGATTTACAATCTTTTGTTCGGCAATGCCGTGGTCCTGAACTTCAAGATAGAAATCTCCCTCTTCAAACATGTCTTTCAGTTTCAATGCAAGAGCGTCGGCCTCATCAAATCTTCTTTTCAAAATCAAACTAGGAATATGCCCAGCAAGGCAAGCAGAAAGACAAATCACTCCCTTGGAGTGCTCGGCAAGTGTCTTATAATCTATTCTTGGCTTGTAATAAAACCCTTCGCAAAAGGCAATTTCGTTTAATTTTAAAAGGTTGTGAAACCCCTCGTCATTTTTGGCAAGAAGAATTATGTGTCCAATGTCGTCTTTGCCCTGTTTTTTATGTAAATCGCTGCAGATATAAAATTCACAGCCCAAGATGGGTTTTATTCCTGCTTTGATGCACTCTTCAAAAAATTGGAGTGTGCCATACATATTTCCATGGTCTGTTATGGCAACTGCACTGTAGCCTCGCTCTTTTGTTATGTCAATAAGTTTGTTTATTCGTGCGATGCCGTCAAGCAAAGAATATTCTGTATGAACATGCAGATGTACAAAGTCGCTCATAGTTCCTCCAATTCGTTTGCAATTTTTATAAGTTTTCTAAACCTGTGATTCAGACCCGACCGCGTCAACTGTATCGTGGACAACTTTAAAAGTTCGTCAAGGCTTTCCTCCTGATTTGCAAGCCTTAAAACAGCAACCTCTTGCAAGTCCTCTGGCAAACTTTCAAGTCCTATCGTGTTTATTATGGTGTTTATGGCGTTCACTTGCTTCAAACTTGCCTCAACCGTCTTGTTTATGTTTGCGTTTATGCAGTTCACCTGACGATTGACTTTGTTTCGAAGTTCTCTCGTCACAATTTCATTTGTAAGTGAAAGTACGCTTTCGTTTGCTCCCATAAGAGCCAAAAGGTCTTGAATTGTGTTCACATCCTTGATATACAGCACATAAGAATTTTTTCTCTCAAATATCTTGCCAATGATGTTGTAACTTGCAAGCAACGAGGAAAATTCAATCAAAAACTCGTGACTTTGACCGTTGAATTCAAGGTGATATCCCGAGCCACAACTTTGTGCTGCGTCAGACGAAAGTTTGATTGAAGATGTACTTGATCCGATATAAACGCCCCTTATAAACGCCCTGCGAGGTTCGTCCTCCAGCAAGAGATTTTTGTCTATTTCAAAATTTATTGAAATTCCGCCGTTGGCAAAATCCACAACTCCAGTGTCTGTCAGGAGTCGCTTAAATTTTTCAACTTCAAAGGAAATTTCATAATAGGTGTTTTTGTTTATGTTGTAGTTTTCAGAAATTTCAGGTTTCACTTCGTCGCCAAAAAATCTCATAACCAACTTTTCGATGTAAGAAAACAGATTTTCAACATCGGAAACAATCTTAATATAAATCTTGCTTCCAACTTTTGAGATTTCTCCACAAGAGTGAAAAAGACCCGACATAAAGGCAATGGCACAAGTGTCATCTCCGTATTCAATTTTTAAAAGTTCTTCCTTGGAATTTCTTGAAAAACTCATTGGCCGTTCCTCTTTTTGTGGAATTTTGGCAATTTGTCGATGTTTGCAACTTGTGACAACGGAATATTGTATTTGTAAATCAAATTCATGCCGTTGTTAACTTCGCCCACCTTTGCAGGAGTGTGAGCGTCAGAATTGACGATAAACTTTACGCCCTCAGCGGTCATAATCTGAATTTCTTCTTCGGTGAAATTGATGTGTTTGCCGTTTAATTCCACATAAACGCCCTTTTGCTTTGCCATCTTTGCAACAGCCACAGTGTCGGTTTGAAAGCAATAGTTCAGGTGGGTGATGACATCAATTGGATACTTGTCCAAAGTCTTCAAAAAGGCTGTGGTGTTTCGATTTATCTTCTCTTTGCTTGGTCTGAAAGCCTTGTCAAACAAGTTTGACCAGCACAAAAGCGTCTTGTCTTTCAGAGAGTTTGTGTGAACAAATCTATGATATCCCATAAGCAAAACATCCAAGAAGGCATAATCCTCTTCTTTTATGTCCACATCTCCGTCAAGGGAGATTATGTTTGCCTCCACGCCAAGCAAGATGTCCACGCCTGTGATTTCTTTTGCATTTAAAATGTCCTCCTGCAAAGCAGGAATCTGTTTTCTTTTGATTCCAAAAAATTCGTGATTAAAGCCATGGTCAG
This sequence comes from uncultured Clostridia bacterium, assembly GCA_947631485.1. Classification (GTDB taxonomy): domain Bacteria; phylum Bacillota; class Clostridia; order Christensenellales; family UBA1242; genus Caccovivens. The sequence goes on from CANRLJ010000014.1 coordinate 7,193, forward strand.
TTATGGCTATTTGCTTCAATCCCTTGTCGGCTGCCACCGAGGCGTTTTCCAAAACAGTGCCCTTGCCATGGTTAAATCGCGAATATGTTGTATGTGTGTGATAATCTCCGTATAAAAGCATATCAATCCCCTCTTTATTTTATCAATTTAAAACAGTTTTTACAAACTAATTTATTCCAAATCCTCAAATTTGATAAGTTTTACGCCCGCTTCCTCGCAAATCTCGCGAGAAAATTCGTCTGGATAACCCTCTTTATATATGACCTCTTTTATTCCCGCATTTATAATCATCTTTGCACAAACAACGCATGGCTGATGAGTGCAATAAAGGGTGCATCCCTTCAAACTTATGCCCTCTCTGGCGGCTTGAATTATTGCATTTTGCTCGGCATGAGCGGCATAACATGTTTCTGCGTGAGTGCCACTTGCAATCCCAAGTTTTGTCCTCAGGCACTCTCCCCTTTCAATACAAGTCTTCACTCCGGCAGGCGCACCGTTATAGCCGGTTGTCAAAATTCTCTTGTCTCGCACAATCAGCGCCCCAACTTGCCTTCTCAAACAACTTGACCAAGTTGCAACATGTTCGGTCATCTCCATAAATCTCTTTTGCCACTTGTCCATTTGTCATCCTCCTTCAAAACAACAATTTCTCTCTCCACAAACACCCCAATCTCGCGCAATTTTTCTTCCAACAGTTCAATCAGTGACAATATGTCTTTGCTTGTTGCACCGCCCGTGTTTACAATAAATCCGGCGTGCTTTGTGGACACTTCTGCTTTTCCTATTTTAACACCTTTCAACCCCAACTTGTCAATCAATTTTGCAGGATGCACCTCTGGATTTGATTTCACAACTTTAAACACGCTTCCAAGAGAAGGCAGGTCACAAGGCTGGCTTTCTCTCTTCTTTTTCAGATAAAAATTCATATTTTGCTGAATTATGGCACGTTTTTCGTGTTTTAAGTGCAATTTTGCGCCCAAAATAACATATTTTTGCAAGGCGGAACTTCTGTAGGCAAACCCGCAGTCGTGTTTTCCAATCGTCCTGGCGCGGTTGTCGTCCAAAACAACCACCTCCAAAACAAAGTCACCTATCTCATGACCAAAGCAACCGCCGTTTATAAACAAAAATCCCCCAAGCGATGCCGGTATGCCAAACGACCACTCCAAACCAGACAATTCATGCTCTTTAAGCAAAATATTTAAGGCAAACAAATTTACACCGGCACCGACCCAAACATCTTCACCATCAACAGAAAAGGAGTCAAACTTTTTCAGCGACACAATCGCCCCATCAAAGCCGTTGTCATCAAAAAGCACATTGCTGCCGTTGCCCAAGACAAAGGTTTTCATGTCCATCACCTTGCAGATGTCAAAAATCTCCGTCAATTCATCTGTGTTTTTTGGAAAAAGCATAAAACGTGCCTTTCCGCCAACCTTCATTGTTGAGTATTGGCTCAGATCCACCATCTCAATTTTTTCAAACTTTTCAAACACAAAAATATATATGAATTTAAAAAACAAAAGTCTTATGATAATAAATAATAAAATAAATTAAAAATAATTAAAAAATGGCTGAAAATTCGATATTTAGGGATTTTTAATTGTTTTTTATTTTATTATAAAAATAAAAAAATTCCTTAAAAAAGGAATTTTTTTGATTTTAGACCAATTCAACAAGTGCCAATTCAGCAGCATCGCCACGGCGTTGTCCAAGTTTGATTATTCTTGTGTAGCCGCCACCTTGACCAGATTGTTTTGCGCGTTCTGCATACTTTGGTGCATAAACATTGAATATCTTTTCAAGAAGTGGATGGTTGATGCCTTCAGTTCTGTGTTTGAAACTGTCAATGCTCTCCTTTGGCTTTCTCTGCTCTTGAAGGTCATAGACATAACTCATGATTTTCTTTCTGGCAGCAAGCTTCTTTGGACCATCGTTTAAAACTTCAGTCTTGACTTTCTTTCCATCAGCACCCTTTACTTCCTTCACAACCTTCACAGTGTCTTGGTAAGAATTGATTGCTGTTGTTATTATTTTTTCAGCAATTCTTGCCGTTGACTTTGCCTTTGCAAGTGTTGTTTCAAGTTTTCCGTTCCAAAGCAGAGTGGAAACTTGTCCACGAAGCATTGCATTTCTTTCTTTTGAAGGTCTGCCCAATTTATCGTTAGCCATTTTACTCTCCTTTTAGGTTTTACCTATTATTTTGATTTTTTCCTATGGTTTAGTCTTCATCTTTGCGAAGAGAAAGTCCATAACTTTCAAGTTTTTGGATTACCTCCTCAACAGACTTTGCACCAAGGTTTCTTACTTTAAACATATCACTCTTTGATTTCTTAATAAGGTCCTGGATATAATTGATTCCTGCACGTTTGAGGCAGTTGTAAGAACGAACTGAAAGGTCCATTTCTTCAATAGGAAGTTCCATAAGTTTCACTTGTTTGTCTTCTTCTTTAGAAACAAGAATTGACATATTTCCCATCTCGGCACAAAGGTCAACAAACAGGTCAACATGTTCGTGTATGATTTTTCCTGCAAGGCTGACAATTTCTCTTGCGGTTGTTGTTCCGTTTGTGGTTACTTCCAGAGTGAGTTTATCATAGTCGATGCTCTGTCCGACACGAGTTGTGCCCACGTTGAAGTTAACTTTCTTTACAGGTGAGAAAATGCTGTCAACAGCAATAAAATCTATGTTGTCAAATTTTGCTTTGTTGTCTTCACTTGAAACATATCCGCGGCCGTTTCCAATCATAAGGTCAAGATCCAACACAGCGCCATCGTCCATAGTGCAGATGTGAAGGTCTGGATTTAAGATTTCAACTTGGTCGTTTGCTTCAAAATCTTTGGCGGTGACTTCGCCAGCACCATTTTTTCTTATTTTTAAATATGTGATGAAGTCTCTGTCCTGATTTGCGCACTTAACCGCAAGGCATTTCAGGTTTAACACGATGTCAACAACATCCTCTGTAACCCCACGAATTGTTGAGAATTCATGTGAAACTCCTGCAATTCTGAAGGCAATTACAGCCGAGCCTGGAAGCGATGAAAGAAGTGTTCTTCTCATGCAGTTTCCAAGTGTGATGCCATAGCCCTTTTCAAGTGGTTCAACAACAAATCTAGCAAAATTTCCACCGTCTGTTTCTTCGCAAGTGATTTTTGGTTTTTCCATTTCCATCATAATAAATATCCCCCTTAATTATCTAGAATACAATTCGACAATAAGTTGTTCCTTGATGTCGGTGTCTATATCTTCTCTTTCAGGATTTGCCAATATTTTTCCAGTGAGTGTTTCGCTGTCAAATTCAAGCCATTTTGGCACAACAATCTTCATGCCTTTGAGAGCCTTGAACATTTCAAGTTCTCTCTTGTTTTCTTTGACAGTGATTACATCGCCAACTTTAACTCTGTAGGATGCAATAGTAACTCTCTTTCCATTTACGCAGATATGACCATGATTTACAATCTGTCTGCACTCTGCTCTTGAAGCCCCAATCCCCATACGATAGATGACATTGTCAAGTCTTCTTTCAATTAAAGAAAGCATTTCTGGTCCTGTAGCGGCTTTGCTTTTTACTGCATCTTCAAAATATTCTCTGAATTGTCTTTCTAAGATGCCATACATCCTTTTAACTTTTTGCTTCTCACGAAGTTGAAGTCCATATTCTGTAACTCTCTTTCTTGATGCCCCATGTTGTCCAGGAATAACAGGTCTTCTTTCCATAGCACATTTCTTTGTCAAACATCTCTCGCCCTTAAGGAAAAGTTTGCGACCCTCTCTTCTACATTGACGGCAATCAGGTTCAATAGTTCTTGCCATAACTTTTTCTCCTTTTAAACTCTTCTTCTCTTAGGAGGTCTGCAACCGTTGTGTGCGATTGGAGAAACATCCTTAATAAGTGTGACAGTAAAACCAAGTGTTGAAAGAGCACGGATTGCACTTTCTCTGCCGTTTCCTGGTCCTTTTACATACACTTCAAGTGACTTCATCCCATTGTCGAGAGCAACTTTTCCTGCTTGTTCAACGCAAGTTTGTGCGGCAAATGGGGTGCTCTTCTTAGAACCTTTAAGTCCAAGTCTTCCAGAAGAGCATGAAGAAATAACATTACCCTGCATGTCTGTGAACACGATAATGTTGTTGTTGAAAGAGGTTGTGATGTGGACTTGTCCCTTATCAATGTTTCTGCTGACTCTCTTTCTTGTTTTAACAGTTTTCTTTTTTGTGTTGTTTGTTTTAACGTTTGCCATATCCTACCTCTTACTTACCTTTCTTGGCACTTCCGCCAACAATTTTCTTTGGACCTTTTCTTGTTCTTGCATTATTTTTTGTGCTTTGTCCACGAACAGGAAGTCCTTTTCTGTGACGAATACCACGATAACATCCAATTTCTCCGAGTTTCTTGATATTCATGCTAACTTTTGATTTAAGTTCACCTTCAACCACAAGATTGTGTTCGATATAGTTACGAAGTTTGGCGATTTGGTCTTCTGTCAGGTCTTTAACTCTTGTGTCAAGAGAAATTCCTGTTTCTTTGCAAATATTTCTGGCTGTTTCAACGCCAATTCCGTAAATATAAGTCAAACCATATTCCAATCTTTTTTCTCTTGGAAGGTCAACACCAGCAATTCTTGCCATCTGTTTTCTCCTCTTTGGGCTGTTTGCCCGATTTTAAATTTTGTTTTTTGCTTTTTGCAAACTATCAGCCTTGTGTTTGCTTATGTTTCTTGCTCTTAGAGCAAATAACCATAACTTTGCCATCTCTCTTGATGACTTTGCATTTATCACACATAGGCTTAACTGATGCTCTGACTTTCATATCTTTGCTCCTTTTTCTTAGCCTTTATCTCTCCAAGTAATTCTACCTTTAGAAAGGTCATATGGGCTCATTTCAATCTTAACTTTGTCGCCTTCAATAATTCTAATGAAGTTTTGTCTGAGTTTTCCAGAGATGTAAGCAGTTATGACATGCCCATTTGACAAAGTGACTTTAAAGGTCATACTTGGCAAAACTTCTGTGACAACTCCTTCAAATTCGATTACATCTTCTTTAGACATAATTCGCTCCTTTCTTTTAAGAATTTTCTGATTTCCGCATTGACATTTTCTTGTCCAGATTTAAGTTTTTTCACATCAAAACTTGTTTTTGAAG
>CANRLJ010000015.1 GCA_947631485.1 uncultured Clostridia bacterium
TGAAACTTCAATCATTGCCATTTTGATTATGTCAGACGCTGTTCCTTGCAAAGGCATGTTCATAGCAACCCTTTCGCCAAATTTTCGGATGTTTGCGTTTGAGGACACAATTTCTGGAATATGTCTGATTCTTCCAAAATACGACCTGATATAGGAGTTTTGTTTGGCAAACTCAACATTCCCGTCCATGAAGGTCTTTATTTTTGGATAGCGGTCAAAATAACTGTCAATATAGTTTTTTGCCTTAAAACGCGAAGTCTTAATGTTTTGAGAAAGCCCAAAGTCACTTATTCCATAAATAATGCCAAAATTCACCGCTTTTGCATCACGCCTTTGCGCCGCTGTGACCTCTTCAACAGGCACTCCAAAGATTTCGCTTGCGGTTTTTGTGTGGATATCAACACCCTTTTTGTATGCATCAATCATGCTTTCTTCGTCCGCCAAATTTGCAAGAAGTCTGAGTTCAATCTGATTGTAGTCCGCCGAAATAATCTCTCCGTCAGCATATTTTGAAATGAAAATCTTGCGGAGATTTCGCCCTTCCTCATCTCTGGTTGGTATGTTTTGCATGTTTGGCTCAGAACTTGACAGTCTTCCTGTGGATGTCAGAGTTTGATTGAAGACAGTGTGAACAACATCTCCTGTCGTTTCACAAATCGACTCATACACCTTTATATATGTGCTTATCAGTTTGCTTATCTTTCTGTAGGAAATAATCAATTCAACAATTTCGTGTTGCCACCTTATGTCGTCAAGTATGGCAAAATTTGTTGACTGCTTTTTGTTGTTGTAAGACTTCAGACCAAGTTTGTCAAAAAGAATAAATGCCACTTGCTTTGGCGAATTTATATTAAAACTTTCGCCGGCAAGAGAATATATTTGCTCAACAAGTTCATTAAGTTCGGCGTCATATTTTTGGCTGAGACTGTCCAACATCTGTTTGTCAACCTTAAAGCCCTCGCCCTCCATGTCTGCCAAAACACTTACAAGAGGAATTTCGATGTCATAATAAATTTTGTCAACCTTGTTCTCAACCATCCTCTTTTCAAGTTCAATTTTTTGATTTATAAACTCATTAACGCCGCAAGAAGGCATCTTTGGAAGCCCTGCATACAAAACATATCTTGCAATGTCAAGGTCAAAGAAATTGACAAGCGAGATGTTCAGATTTTTCAGAATTTCCATGTCGTTTTTGGAATTTTCAGTGATTTTCACAATGTTTTCATTTTCAAAAACAGGTTTAAACTCCCTCAAAACATCGTCAACATCAATCGTCTGAGAAAACAAATCCAATTCTTTTTTAAGATAGAATATTTCCTGCCCAGAGACGGCAAATTCCAAGTTTTTTAGGTCGATGCAAAACAAATTATTCACACTTTGGCACAACTCTTTGACTTGTTGGAGGTTTTCAAGACAAGTCCTTTTTGCCTCTTCCTTTTGAGAGTGAACGCCAACCCCAAAGATGTCTTTTCGATTTGTAAGACTTCTGAAATCCCACTTTTCAAAAAAGTCTCTAAGTTCTTGCGAAAATGGGAAGGAATATGTGAAATCTTGCATTTTATACTCAAAATCACAGTCCGTTTTGATTGTGGCAAGGGTCTTTGACATGAAGGCAGAGTCCTTGCCGGCAACCAACTTTTCCTTCAACTTGCCCGTTATGTCATCGATGTGATTGTAAATGTTTTCGACATCCTCATATTGTTCAAGCAAACTGAGTGCCGTCTTTTCGCCAACGCCCAAAACCCCAGGGATATTGTCAGACGCATCACCCATAAGCCCCTTCAAATCGATGATTCCCTTTGGTTTTAGGTGAAATTTTTCAAACAAAAACCCCTCGTCATATTTTTCGATGTCCGTGACACCCTTCTTTGTCAACCAAACCGTTGTGTTTTTGTCTATGAGTTGAAGCAAATCTCTGTCTCCCGACACCAATATATTTTGATTGGAAGAATTTTTTGCAAGCGTGCCAATGATATCATCAGCCTCAATGCCTGCTTTTTCAAGAACTTTGATGCCCATCTTTTCAAGCATCAATTTGATTATTGGAAATTGCGCAATAAGGTCTGGAGGAGTTTCCTTTCTCTTGGCCTTATATCCATCATAAATTTCATTTCTGAAAGTCTTCCTTGCATGGTCAAATGCCACAGCAATATATTCTGGCCTCTGCTCAACAATAAGTTTGACAATCAGGTTTGCAAAGCCAAAGACCGCCCCTGATGGCTGTTTTTCTCTATTAGATAAATAGGGCATTGCGTAATATGCCCTATTTGCCAAACTGTTTCCGTCAATGATAATAAATTTTTCCACAGTAGTCACTCACAAATTTACAAAGTCAAAGCACTTGCGACAGCCTTGCCACCAAAAAGACCATAGATGAAATCAGGTGCTGCAAGAACAACCACATAGCAAATGATTGCAACAATCAAAGCGATGAAAAATGCCGTTTTCAAAGGGCTTCCTGCAAAGTTTACAAGTGCAAAGCAGAAGATGATTGCCACACCGCCAAAGTTTACAATCAAATTGAAATATTTTTCAAACCAACCCATGTTTATATTCCAATTTGCTTCCACTTTCAAGACATTTATAACCAAGAAGCAAATATAAACGATTGATAAAACAGACAATATCGTGTAAAGTATTTTCTTCATATCCCCTCCTCTAACGTTTTTATTATATCATATAACAAGCACAATTTCAAGCAAAAACCATAAAAAAAGAACCACAACAGCAGTTTGTGGTTCTTCGTATGCATATTTATACATTTTTACAAATAATTATTCGTCATTTTTGTCATCTTCGTCGTCGTCACTCTCTTCGTCTATGTCATCAACCTCATCGTTTGTGTTTGGTTTCTTGTCAGACAAACTGACAATTCCAAAAACGGCAAGAAAGCCGGCAACAGACATAACACAATCCTCAACAACTTCGTTTTGAACTTCAAATCCAAAGGCCTTTCCAAGTGAAGTAAGCAGCATCACAAGTGCGGCAGACAAACTCACCCAAAAGCCATAAGATTTTATTCTTTTAAAAAAGTTCTTCATGTTCATCCTCCCGATTTAATTGGTTTTTAATTTCTGTTATATCTTGTTTCACATCATCAAGCGTCTTCAAACTGTCCGTCAAAGTTTCGATGGTTTTCAAGTATTTGTTTTCCCGTTTCGAACTGTCTTTCAACTGATAGAAAAACAAAAAGACAAACAGTGTTGCAAAGATGCCGTTGCTGACAACAATGCTAACAATCTCTTTCCAAATATCCATCTTTTTTTATGTCCAGCAAATTTTTAATCAGCCTTAGTTCTCGACTTCTATTTGCCTTTAAAAAGAGATTTGTATTGTCAAAAAATTTCATGACAACACATCATAAACAATCATTGGTTTTTGAATATAGCATTGTTGTTGAGTGGAAAAGATAAATTGAAAGTTTCTTCCGTAAATACAAGCTTTCTGGCGCTGTTCTTTATCTGAGGCATCAAAAGAATACATCTTTGTCTCCTCATCCGAAACAATCGTCAGCGTGCAAGGAAAATGTGTCGTCAAGACGATTTCTTTAATCTTTTTTCGCTTGCCTTTTGCGTTTAAATCGGTTTCAAATGAAGTCCAAGATTTTTCTGTTTCATCTCCGAAAATTGTTCCAGAATAATCAAGATAGCCTAGTCTTTGCGTGTAAACACTGTTAAAGCAAACACAAAGTTCGTTCATAAAAGGGCTGTCAATAGGCAGGATTTTTTGAACGTCAACTCCCCTGCAAAGATTCAGCGAAAATGTCTCTATGTCAAGTTCAAAAAGAGCGTTGTTTACATATTCTCCATTTTCGCACCCCACCTTAATTCCGTCATTAAAGTTGCATCTTGTTGCAAAATAAAACTTTCCGTTCAGGCAAGCAACTGCAGCCTTTTCGTTTTCCAAATTTTTGAAATAAACGTCATATTCTTCAGCTATTTTGCTTACAGAATTTCCGTTGAAGGCATACAGCCCGTCTCGAGTTGCAAAGAATATTCTGTCCCCGCAAACGCAGACGGTATTTTCATAGATTTTTGAAGGTGACCTATACAGATGAGTGAAGGAAAAATCATCATTTGCGGTGTAAATTGACAATTTTGTGATGCCAAACTCTCTGAATAAATATACATAATCATTAAAGGTAATCACCATGTTAAAAGTGCCGACATTGTCCAAAAACTCAATGGTTTTGCTGGCGCTGTCGTCCCACTCCAACAGGTTTTTGTTTTTTGTATAAACAAGTGTGTTTTGGTTTGTATTTGTGATTCCAAAAAAGTTGTCATAGTGAACGGCACAGGAAATCATTGGAGGAACATTTTGATATTTTCCGTTTAAGCCAGAAAGAAATGCAATCATCCCGCTGCTTGTGAAAAACAAACTTGCGTCCTTGTTGTTCACCCTATAAAAACACTGATAGGTTGGATATGAAGGCAAGTCATATTGAGGAACAACAAAGAAGTTGTATTCGTTCACCAGAGGAATCCCCCAAAGTTTGTTTTGGCTGTCAATGACAAACAAACTGTATGTGTGACGCTTCAAGTTGTCGGAATACCAGCGATTCAGCCACATCCCACAGACCTTGTCCACAGAATCTGACAAATCCACCAGATGCCTCTCGGGCCCTTCATAGTCTTCCATAACCGCAAACGGCTTGAAGCCTATGCCTGTCTTTAGCGCCCCGTCAACATAGGTCAGATTATAAAAATTTTTACACTGGCAAGGTTGGCAAACATAGTCGTCCTTATTTGAAACAACACCCTCGTCGAAGATTGAAAACATCAAGTTTTTTTCTTTTGTTTTTGGATGTTTTTTCAGATTTTTATAGAATATCAAAGCCATCTCCTTTTTGGCATGATGTGCTCTCCATGTTTGCGACTGAGCATAAACAGACTTTGCTTAAATCTTTCTTCCCAAATGTCCGCCTCTTCGCCAAGCCCATCGACAAGCAAATATTCACTTGCAACGCCATAGGCATAAACTCTTGCAGAAAGCCCACACATAAACGCAACTTCGTCGTTCAAAGTCAAAGTTGCGGGCAGAAAACTGTATGTTATGCTTTTTGCACAGCCCTGCACCTCAACAAACTCTGGAAACAACTTAAATTTCAAATTAAAGCCAAATCTGTTTTTAACTTCATAGACATGCACCACTTTTTGCTTTAACTGTGAAAAGTTTATGATGGAATTTTTCACAGAAATTTCTTCGGTGGTTAAAAACGGCAAATAGTCGCTTGCAATCTCCTCGTTGACCAAGTTGAAGCATCTGACCATTGTGTCCAATTTTTCCTGTTCTCTTTCTGTGAAACTATCTGATGAAAGTTTGTTTAAGATTTCCTTTTCACCAACAAATTCACAAACCAATTTTAAAATATCTTTAACTGTCATAAAGTTTCTCCTTAAAGTCGTCCAAAACCTGTTTGACCACCATCTTCTCTCGCCTGGCATTGTGTTCGTCAATCATTTTGAAGATTTCGTCACTGTTGCACACCCTTGTCTTCAAGGCCAAATCAATCGTTCTCTCGTCGAGTGTGTCATACGGAATTGTCAAACAATAAGTCTTTTTCAGTTGATTGTGGCTGTGAAGTTCGAATGTGTTTTTGCTCAGATTTCTCACAACAAAATAACTTTTATCAATCGCTTTAAGGCGTTTTACGATGTCAAGGCAGTCACTTTTGATTTCAAACAACTCTCTCATAACAACACCACGGATTTATGCTTCAGGAACGGTTGTAGAAAGTCCAGTAACATGTCCCACACCAGATGGCTTATGGCAAAGAAGTTCAGTGTATTTGACAAGTGTAGCCGAAAATGCTGCTTTTGTTGGGTCTTGTTTCAAAACTCTGCCGCTTTCGTCCTCAAGCCACTTCCAATCACCAAGTTCATAGAAGACAAAATCGTTTGTGTTAAGGAAATAGCACTCGCCGTCAGCAACATAGTTTGTAGGAACAATAGGAGTTCCAAAATGAGTGATGACTTTCATGCCATCTTCCAAAGTTGTGTATTCGATGTTTTTGTTGTAGATTGTCAAATATTTTTGATAGAGTCTTTTAAGTTTGTAAGAGCAGTTGATGAAGTTTACATTTGTTCCATTAACTTCAAGGTCGTCAATGATTGATTGAACATAGTCCTCGTCAAAAGCCTCTTCTGTGGCAGTGTAGTTTTGAGCGTTCATAACAGGATATTCCTCTCTGTTCACGCCATAAAGGTCGCCCTTTCCAACAATCGCCTTCAAGCCCAAAATTTCGCAGTCCTTAGAGCCCTGAACATAAATTTTGTCGTTTGTTGTGATTTCCTCTTGTGTGTCAAGAACAATCTTTTTGGTATTGTAATCAACACTCTTTACTCTGACATTTTTTGCAACAGTTTTTGTCTCGTTGATTATGTCAACATACATGCCAGGAACAATTCCACCAACATTGTCAACAGTGATGCTGCTTGAAGAGTTTGTCAGTTGCCCAAGAAGGCCTGTTCCGTCTCCATACAACATCCTTGAAAGATTGAAGATGCTGGCTTTTAAAAGGCTGTCCATCCCATCTTGCAAAAGATTTACAAAAGAGTTCACATCAGAAGAAGAGCAACGAATTGCCTTGTCGCTGATTTCAAACTTTCCATAAAGGTTTTTCAGTGGAGCAACAAATGAAAGATATGGCGTGTCAACCCCATTTGGAAGGTCGCTTGTTTCCAAGCCTGCCATCACCCCACCGTTGATTCCGATTGGAGCAACAACTCGCACTTCTTTTCCAACAATGTTTCTGGTGCTTCTTTTTATTCTGCTGAAAAGTGGATTTGTTTTTGCGTTGATTTGGTCAGCAATAACACCCAAATAAACGTCCTTAAGTACATTTTCTGCACTCTTTAATGTAACCATAATTTTTCTCCTTTAATCTAAAAGTTCAAGCACAATCCTCTTGGCATCTTCAAATGTGTCTGGCTTGTTTGCAACTGGTTTTGTCACAGTTTCGCCAGCATTTGAAGAAATTGTGATGGGTGCGCTTTGTTTTTCAAGTTTTTTCATGTAGTTTTCGATGACCATCTTTTGCAGTTGGTCGTCATTTAGTATTAAGTTTTGCACGAGAGGCTCTTTTGCCCTGTCAACGCTGGACAACTTTTCATACAATATGGTTGCCCAAACTTGGTCAAAGTTTGCCTCACCGCCTTTCTTTTCGCCCAAGCGAGAGCGTATTTCCTCCGCGTATGGACAAGCCTCTGTTGTCCTTGAAAGGAACGACTTAAAGTCCTCCTCAAATTTGTCGGTTTCTTTATTCGTTTTCTCTTTCTCCAACTCAGAAAGTCTTTGGCTTTTTCTTGTAAATTCAGCCTGAAGATTGTTGTAGGCATCGTATAGGTCGTTTACATTTTTAAATTTTCCCAAAGGACTGCCCTTTTCCGCTTCACCCAGGACGCCTTGCAACTCCTCTTCCGTTTCTGGAGAGCCCTGCATGTCTTCTTCAACAGCATTTTCTTCTGCCAAAGGTTTGACATTTTCTGGTTGTTCTCCACTCATTTCTTCGTTCATAACTATTCTCCTTTAATTTCTTTGTGTGCTCTTATATGCTTCAAAAATCTTTCTTCAATCTTCTTGTCAACCGCTTCCCCAGAGTATAAGTTTTTAAGCATAAAGGAAATGTGCTGATTTATGTGAATATCGTGCTGGTCAATCTCCTTAACCTCAACATCTTTGCCAGAGGCAAGTTTCAAATTCTCCGCATCCGCATTTTTGGTGTGTAAATCGTTTAAATCCACAGGATTTTCCCAAAGACCAAAACCCAAATTTTCCAATATCTTTGTCTTCATTGAGTTTGTAATCTTTCCGCTTTCATCACACAACAACCCTCTGTCCAAAAGTGAGAAAATCAAATTCCTGCGCTGTGGCAAAGTGTCGTTTGTCTCGTTGTCGGTGTCAAACTGCACATCATCACTTGTGATTTCGCTTCCTCTGAAATATGAGATGTCAAGATTGCCGTTTTCCCCAACAATCTTAATAAGCCTTGGAAATGTTGCGTATTGCTTATAAAGCCTCAGGATGTGTTTTGCCATATTTTTTATGGCATTTTTCATGCTGTCAGTGGTGAACTTCAGCCTTGTTTCATTTTCATCAATCAAAAGTTCAAGTGCAACACCACTCATTGCTGAAATGCTTTCCATCGTTCCGATGTCGCTTGTGCCACTGAGAGAAAAGAATTCTTTTAAAAGCCTCTCCTCTTCCTTTTCAAAGTCCACAGGCAGTTGTTCCTCACCCAAAAACTGAGGAGAATTTGACCCTTGTCTGTAAACAAGCACTTTGCCCGGTGCCAAGCCCTCTTCTTCAAGATTGTCTATGTCAACACTTCCGTCCTCAACAGTCAAAACGCCCATTGTCAGTCTGTTTAGATATTCATGCTTTCTGTTTTTGACTGCATTATAGGCACGCTGAATAGGAATAAGCCTTTCAATCATGCTGACGCCCCAAAAACTTCCAATTTCCTCATTGCATATCTGTTTGATGAAAGGAAATTCTCTTTTGCCGTCAATGCCGTTGAGATATGGCATTTCTCCGTCAAAGACCAACTTATCCCCGGCAATGATAATCAGTCTGCCATTTGGAAATTCCTCATTTGGCCTTATGTATTTTTCAAGGACAATGGCAGAGTTCTTTTTGGTGGTCTCAATAAGTTTTGTCGCAAGCCCAAAATATCCAAGTCCGCCCAAAGAGGATGACACGCCGTCAAGCGAATAGACATTTATGTCATGCCCTTCCACGTCCACGCCATAGTTTTGTTTTATCTGTGAAACTGTGTAGGCCTTTGCGTGAATAATGCTTTGGCAATCTTCAAGATTTTGGTGTGTCGAAGTGTCGGGATATATTTCAAAAGGCGAGCAAACGCTGATTTCAACATCTCCCGTTTTGACTTTCCTTCCGTTGTCCTCAATTGCCACAACCTGCCCCAAATTGGAGTTCCACGAAACTTTATAAAAACTTGTTCCGCAGATTTCGCTCCACATTGTTGCCTGATTTATCTTCTCAGAAAGGTTCATCTTGCCTGTAATCGAACTTAAAATCTTTCTTCCCACCTTTGCTGTGTATAAATCTTCCTCATCGTTTGTTGCAGGAATAATGTGCATCTTTGGTTTGATGTTTGAAAGTTTTGAAAGCCTAATGTCAATGATTGGTGCAATGTGATTAAAGACCTCCCTCTCCTGCCAGAAAAACTGCTTGTCCACCTCTCTGACAAATCCGCCATAGCCGACATCACAAAATTGGTTGCCCATATAAAAATTCATGTTCATCTGCCAGCGACTGTCAAAACTCTTTCTTTCTGCAACTCTGTTTTCAAAATCCTTTAATGTTTCTTTTACAATGTTGTTGTCCTTTTTCATACTTTCTCCTTTTTGTTTTTAAATGGTGATTTCACCGCTTTTGGAACAATCGTCTTTGAAAAACAGTCATACATCTTTTTCATGCAGTCCTCACAAAAGACAATTTCTCTCCTGATAAACCCCTTGGTGCTGAAGGCATATTTTGCCATGTTCTTGCAGCCATAAAAATCGCATTTAAGTTGGTTTTTACAAATTTCCATCTTCATCATCTTTCTCCTTTTCAATTAAAAGTTTAATAAGGCGTTCTTTTTCGGCAAGAAGTTGTTTGTCGGTCATGTTCGAAATGTCATCGTCCGAAAGTTGTGATTGTTCCAACAAAAATCTTAAGGCGTTCAAGTCCGGAGGATTTGATTTTTTTGTAATCTTCCTCTTGGACAAGATTGGCTTTCCGTTTTCGTCGGCGGTGTATTCTTCCACAATCTCATCGCTTTCAAATCCCAACGCTTTTTTCAACAATGCCTGCTTTATTTCTTCTTCCTTCATAATTCCTTTCGCTTTTAACCTGCCCTAAGTGTAATTCGACAAAAATCGGCAAATCAACAACAAATGCCAAAAATTAACAAATTTCGATGTGCAAAATACAATGTATTTGTAGAGGGCAAATATGAAAAACACACTAGAATTTAAAAATGTAAATTATTATTATCAAACCAAAACAGATGAGATATTTGCATTAAACAATATAAACTTCACAGTCGAAAATCAGCAGTTTGCGTCTTTGGTTGGTCCAAGTGGCTGCGGAAAGACCACAATCCTCTCTTTGACAGCCGGACTTTTAAAGCCCAGTGCAGGACAAATATTGCTTGATGGTCAAAGCAAGGTGGACACCTCAAAAATAGGATATATGTTTCAAAAAGACCAACTGTTTGAGTGGCGAACTGTTTGGAAAAACATAACGCTTGGGCTGGAAATTCAAAAGCCAAAAGACAAGGCAAGAAAACTTGAACTTGCCGAGCAACTTTTGAAAAAATATGATTTGTATGGCTTCATAAATCAAAAGCCGCGTTCACTTTCTGGCGGCATGCGACAGAGGGTTGCCTTGATAAGAACGCTTGCACTTGAGCCAGAACTTTTGCTATTAGATGAACCATTTTCTGCACTTGACTTTCAAACCAGGCTGTCGGTGTGTGACGATGTGTATGAAATCATCAAAAGCGAAAAAAAGACGGCTCTTTTGGTCACGCACGACATTTCAGAGGCAATATCCATGTCGGACAAAATAATCGTTCTCTCCCACAGGCCAGCAACGGTGAAGGAAGAACTCAGCCTCAATCTTTCAGGAGAAACGCCGCTAAAAAAGCGAGAGGACGGCATGTTTGCCACACTATTTGACAAAATATGGAGAGAACTCACAAATGAACAAAATTAACTTTTCAAAAACGCACAAACAATATGTAAGAAGGCTTAGGACAAACAAGGCGCTGATAATCTTTTTCAGAATATTTGTTTTGGTTGCGTTTATAGGACTTTGGGAACTTTTTGCACAAACGCACATAATAGACCCCTTCTTTTTCAGTTCCCCAACAAGAATTGTCAAGCAACTGATTCAGATGGCGCAGGCAGGCACTTTGTTCACGCACACATGGGTGACGCTGTATGAAACGCTGCTTGGGTTTGCCATTGCCACCGTGCTTGGCTATATTATTGCCGTTCTGCTGTGGTGGAACGAAAATGTCAGAAGAATATTTGAGCCATATATAGTTGTGCTGAATTCTTTGCCAAAGATTGCTCTTGGGCCAATAATCATCCTTTGGGTTGGCGCTGGGACAAAAGCAATTGTTGTTATGTGCGTGCTGATTTGCATAGTGATAACAACAATGACAATGATAAACGCCTTTTCCTCGGTGGATGATGGGAAGATTTTGCTGCTAAAATCGATGCATGCAAACAAATTTCAGATTTTCAGAAAATTGATAGTCCCAAACACAATGCCAGACTTGGTGTCAGTGTTAAAAATAAATGTAGGGATGAGTTGGGTCGGAAGCATCATGGGAGAATATCTGACAAGCAAGGCAGGGCTTGGATATTTGATTGTTTATGGCGGACAGGTGTTTAAGATAGACCTGGTTATGTCGGCCACCTTCATCCTGTGCATATTGGCATATTTGATGTATTTTGCCGTAAGCCTAATCGAAAAAAGATACGGCAGAAAATAGCGGACAAATTCATCTCCAAGAAAGATATACAAACAGCATAAAAATGCCAAAAACACTTGAAATTGGATACAAAAAAGAAACAATCTTAGAAAAGCCCAAAACGCTTATGCACAAAGGCAAAAGAACAGCAACAAGCGTGGCAGTAAGATTGTTTTTAAACACCTTTTCAAAGGCGGATTTAAGATTGAAACAAAGCGAAATCAAGGTGGTGAAACAGCCCACCAAAATGACGAAATAGCAAAGCACAAAGAAAACAGCATTTTGGCTTGCAATGGCAAGAAACGGCATGGCACTGTCAAGCATGTCACCATTTTTGATAAGCACAAAATTTCCAAAGAACAAAAAGACAAAAATCAAAAAAGCGGAAATGAGGCTTGCCCAAAAGGATTGTTTTTTCGAAAGTTTTGTGCCCGCTTTAGAGATGATAAGCCCCTCCA
>CANRLJ010000016.1 GCA_947631485.1 uncultured Clostridia bacterium
CACACAGCATCTTCTACGCCCCACTCTATGTTGCCATAAACAATGGCTATTTTGAAGATGAAGGGCTTACAATAAATCTTCGTTCGGCAGCAAACGGTTCAAACACATCCATGGCAACCCTGCTTTCTGGCAGTTCGGACATCATATTGGCTGGGCCAGAAACCGCAATCTACACCGAAAGGGAAGGTTATTCCGACAAACCAATGGTGTTTGGTCAACTCACTGCTTGTGACGGCTCATTTATCATCTCAAAGGAAGAAAATGAGCATTTCACACTTGCAGACCTCAAAGGCGAAGAAATAATTGGCGGCAGAAAAGGTGGCGTTCCTGCCATGGTGCTTGAGTGGATAATCAAGAAGGAACTGAAAGAGGAAGCAAATCAAGTGACCATTGGTTATGAAGATTTTGGAGCGATGGTTGGCATATGGGAAAGCAGACCTGTGACAAAATATTGCACAGTGTTTGAGCCAACGGCAACAAATCTCAAAAATGCCGGAAAAGCACACATTATGGCAAGCCTTGGCGAACTTTCTGGAAGAATTCCATACACCTGCTTTATTGCAAAGCAAAGTTACATCAAAAACCATGGCGATGTTGCAGAGAAGTTTTTGAGAGCAGTGAAGAAGGGATATGATTTCATCACAGAAAACATAGAAGAAAACGCCGAAGATGTTGCAAAAGCACTTTTGCCATCATTTACAAACACTCTTGATGAACTTTCAAATGCCGCAAAACAATACAGCAAAATAAAGGCATGGAAGGATGTTTTAATCCTTGAAGAAGCCGATTTCAACACACTTTTGGATGTTATGGACAATGCTGGCGAACTTGAAGATGGCAGACCTGATTGGTCATCGATAGTTGACAACAGTCTGGCGACAAAAATTAAAAGTGAAGCAGTTTAAAAAAAGAAAAAACTCATTTGAAAAATGAGTTTTTTTAAAAATACATGTTTTTATAATCCTTTTTCTTGGTCTTGTATGTTGTTGGTTTGGCTGTTTTTCCGGTCTTAAATTTTCCGCCACCGCCTCTGCGTCTTCTTATGAGGATGAAGAGCAGCACTGCAAGGGCAATAAGCAGCACTCCTGCAACGCAGCCAACAATAATCCAAATCAGTCCACCGTTTCCGTCATCCACAGGCTTGGTGTTTATCAGCACTGGGATGGAATTTTCAGTGGATTGGCTGTTTTTATCAAGGTCGGTGAATTCAAACTTATACATCTTAAGCCCCTGAACTTCTGCCGTTTCAATGAGGTTGCAAGTAACCCCGCCCTGAACGGTGTGGCGTTCGGCAAAATAGTCGGCGTCAAGTGTGTAGTCGCGATTGATATAAATTTCAATTTGAATTGTCTTGGTTTCTTTGCGGATGTAGATTGATTTGTCGGCATCGGAAGTTCCTTCCAAATAATCCTGATAATACAGTGTGTTTACAAAGTTTCCGTCATACAGCACAATCCTGTCAACGCCACTGCTTCGAGAACTGTTGTCAATTGAAAAATAGATTTGTCTGCTGTCCTCATTATATTTGGCATAAATGTCAACATCGCCCGAAATATAGTTTATTCTGCCATCAATCTCATAAGGTTTTCCCACCTCGATTGTCAGTGTTTGGCTGTCTGAAATCTTTTGGTCACCACCCTCAGCTTTGATATACCAGCCTTGGAAATAATAGAAGGCTTTTGAAGGTTCTGTCGTCACTTGAGGTGGACGTTCGGCACTGTATGAAATGTCAGTTGTCCAAGAAGTTCTTTGAGAAGATGTGCCTATTGCAGTGTTGTAAACATATCCAGGCTCACCACCAATCTCGGTGTCCTCGTTGAAGAGTTTACTTGTGATGTTTGCCTTAAACGACCTCACATCCATGGTGATGTTGTATCTGCCACTTGTGTACATATTAAGCTCATCAACAGTCAAAGTGAAATAGTCAATTTGTCCGTTTGAAATGTGTGGCGAAATTTCATAGTCATCACGCCCGTCGCCCACAATACGAATATTTGTGTCAGACATTTCAATGCCGGCTCTGTATGTTGATGACGTGACTGCACGATTTGAATTTAGGTGCAATTCTCTCATCATATAATAATCAATAAGTTTTTTGTATGTGGTGTTTCCAAGTCCGTCTGAATATTCTTCTGTCTTAAAACCAATGTCAAGTTCAACCTTGTCGCCATAACGAAAATCAATCGTTCCGATGTCGTTTCCAGAAACATTTTGTCCGCCATTTATTCTGACATTTCTGAGTTCAAACACCTGTTTGTTGAAGTTGTCTGAAAGTCCAACTTGCAAGTCGTTTAAAAACGCCTGATTTTCAAGTCTTCCAGAAACATACCAAACTTTTTCAAAATCCCACGCCTCTTCCCACAAGAGTTCGGTGAAATATTCTGATGTTGTGATTTCTCTTCCGGAAAGGGTTATGTTGCAGTTGTTTTCAGCGGTTGTGTCATATCTATATTCACCCTTATCGCCAAACACATCAACTCCGGTGTTGTCGCGATAGTGTACGTATGAGATGTTTTTTGTGACAGAATTTTGGTTTGGTGTTGGATTTCCTATCACGCCGACAACCTCGCCGACCTTTATGTTTTCTCCACTCAAAGAACTGATTGTGTTGCTCATGCCAACGTTTACAATTTGTGTCGTCCCGCCTGTGGTTTCTCCTGCCACGCCGCCAACACTTAATATGCCATTAAATTCGTCTGTCTTTGTCATGTTTATTGTTGTTTGAACAAGTGCAAACGAAACTTTTGTGCTTGATATTCTTCCTGCAATGCCACCAAAAGAAATCTCTTTGTTGTTTTTTGAAGAAAAATTCCATTGTCCGAGTGGAAGGTTTGAAGAAGAAGTTCGGCAAATGACATTGTTTACAGTTGAGGACTGCAATTCGCCTGCCAATATGCCAAAATTCAGATTTTTGTCAAATGTTGTGTTGTAATTTATGTTTGCCACATCCACGCTGACATTTTTGAGTGCCACATTTTTGCCAAGTCCAACAACTGCGCCCATGTATGAGATGTATCTTGACGCAGTTTTCAAACTCATTGCCCCTGCAAGTTTCAAGTTGTTTATCGTTGCGTTTTCAGCCACACCAAAAAGCCCAGCATAGTCTGTGTTTTCCTCCGCCGTTTCAGCAAAAGTTGTGGCGTCAATGTTCAACCCTGTTATTGTGTGCCCTTTGCCGTTGAAAATTCCCATAAATGGTTTTTTATATGTGCCCAAAGGTGATGTTGGCTGAGAAATTCTGACTCCGCCAGCAGCAGATGTCGAAAAGTTTACATCACAATTAAGTTGATATATCGCAGTTTGGTCGCCAGAGTCCTCCCAGTTGTTTAGCAAGTTTACAAAGGTTTCTGGTGTGTCGATGTTTATTTCATTTCTTTCTATTTCAGCAATTTCACGAGGCACATCGGCATAAGACACGCCTCCAAACATCCCACCAAGTGCGGTGAGAGTGAAACCAAATATCAAAAATAAGAATAAACTTAATTTTTTCATATATTTATAATACCAAATTTTAAATTATTTTTCCAAATATATTAACGAATTATTTATAAAATAATTTTACTTTTTTGATATTTCAGTCTTTTTGCCATTTTTTCTTTGTCTTTTTGAATCTCATTTTTCTTTGTTACAGCAGTGTTTATCGGTTTTGTCATCAAATAATATCTAAGTTCGTCCAAACAGTGGTCGTCTTTTTTGACGGGCAAATCATCGTCTCCCCACCAATAATTTTTCAGTTCCCTAATCAAATTTACACAATTTTTGAAAATAAACAGCCTTGTTCTGCCGTCCGCCGTCTTTAAATATGATTTCACAACTGAAATGCCAGAAAACAGGTCTTTGTTCACCTTTGTGTTCACCAAGATTTGATTTTCATAAAAAAGTTCGACAACATTTTTCTCGCTTGCCAACGTCCTTTGTCCTGCCGCACTGTCAATCAACGCATGCAAAAAGCCGCGGTTGTCCTTTTTCCAACCCAGCCTTTCGGCAATTTTCTTTATTTCGTTTGCGTGATATTCCACTGTCTGACCACTTGCATAATGCTCAGCGACAACATACACATTTCCGTCAAAATCCACAGCATAAAAGTGGGCTGACAACGGATTGTGAAGCCCCGGGTCGATGGAGATGTTGTCTTGCCAATCACTTGGGACATTGAAGGGCTCGATAACATGCACATTTTCATCAAATTCGTTGTAAACAAGTCCGCCATTTTGCATGAAATGCCCGTATCTTCGGCTTTCTATCTCTTCAGCTGACATGCTTTTTGTCATGTTTTCAATCTCTTTTTTGGACAAAAATGGGTTGTCCGCCCACTGCATAGTCTCACACCACACCTCTTTATCGTTGTTTTCGTTCAAATATATGGTGTTGTAAACCCACGTCAACCCTTTAAGCGGCGTCATCGTGCCAAAAATCAGTCCGCACCTGTCCATCACCCTCATTTTGCACTCCAAATAGATGTCAAATGGTGGCTCTTCGTCAAACCAGACATAGTCAAGAGAAGTGCCCTGAAACTTTTCGCGACCCTGGTCGCAACTTTTAAACCCAATTCGGCTTGTTCCGCCCGCCTCAGACCTGACCAATATAAAATCAATGATGCCATTTTCTGCACTGTCCTGTCCGCCACTGACCATGACGATTTTTTGGATGTAGGAAGGTGGCAAATATTCCAAAATCTTTCGCTGCGCAACATCTCGCTGAACAGAACGCGAAAGGCTTACCACCCACCCATCCGTGACCTTGTTTTTCTTGTAAGGATGCAGGCCCGTTGCCAAATAAACCACCTCAACAGCACCGCACTCGGTCTTGCCTGAGCGGTTTCCGCCAAAGACCCACCTGTTTCTTTTCTTATTTTTGTGAAAAATTATCTGTTTTTTGTGAATTTTTCCCTTTTTATTATAAAAATTTAGTTTGTTTTCATTAAATCTGACGTCAATCGCACGCTCCAAGCGTATGATTTTTTTAATCAACTCTTTATGCATTGTTCACCTCTACAAAATGGAATAAAAAAAACAACAAATAGACAAAAATCTACTATTGTTTGGGCTGAATTTTGATATAAAATTGAGGCATGAAAAAATTATTCTTCTTTTTAACGGCAATTTTTGTTTTGAGTTCAAGCATTTCGCCAAAAATCGCCTTTGCAGAAAATTTGTATTACGCAAAAGTGCAAAGCACAGGTGTGCAAATGTATGGCTTTCCAAACGAAACAAGTGTGATGTTTGAAATTCCATACTCCTTCTTTGTGCTTGTTGGACAAGGCACAGGAAACTATTATAAAGCAACCTACAATGGTGTGACAGGCTATGTGAAAAAGGACAAAGTTTCGCTGATGGACGGAACGCCCAAAGAGCCGTATTTCAAATCAAACTTCAATGTGGTTTTTCCGACCTTATACACCGAGGCAAACTCAAATTCAGAAGTCATTTCAAACTCGCTGAGCCGTTCGACAAACCTCTCCTATTTTGGCAAAAAGATTGGTGAGTTTCTAACCGAAGAGAGTGGCACTTGGTATTATGTCGGAGCGGAATTGGATGGCGAGATGCAATATGGCTATGTTTATTCTGTGTTTGCATACAGCAACCCGACAAAAAACATTTACACAAACGACGAGACCTTTGATATAGTTCAAGAAAGCCTGTTTGCCAGCACAAATCAGTTTCAGTCTCTTTCGGTGGGAACAAAAATCTTGCTGGTCTTTGCCATTGCAATTCCAAGTGTGCTGATTTTGTATTTTCTCATAAAGCCATCAAAGATAATGCAACTCTCAAAGTCGCGCGAGCAGAGGCTTGCAAGCAAAAAGCACAAGAAGAAGGTGCAACATGGAGACTATTTCGAATTTGACGAGGCAGATCTGTAAATCACAAGGAAACAGCCTTTGCCAAAAACAGATTTGAAAGTTCAATTTCTTCGATATTCTTGGATGAGAGCCTAAGATAGACATTGTTTATCCAGCCCTCATTTTTCAACATTTCCTCAATTTTAAATGCGTTGTAGCCCTTCATAACCAGCCTGCTTGCAAAGGCAGAAACAGCACTGTCAATTTTGCGAAAGGCAGTGCGAGTGCTTAGATTATAACTTGCACAGATGTCTTTGATTTTCTCTCCATTAAAAAACTTGGAAATCAGCAACTGGGCATCTTTTTTGTTTATTTCCCTCAAAGTGTCTTCAATCAGCACCTTAAGATTTATCAAAGTGACCTTTCTTTCTGAAAGATTGATGATTCTCTGCGAAACATTGTAGGTGTTGTTGAAAAAATAATTTTGCCCGCCCACATCACGGCAATTTAAGGCGTTTCTTAAGATTATTTTGTCTATCGAGCCAGAAATACGCTCTAAATAACGATAGACCGAAAGCAAAGTTTTTGTCCAAATGATATTGTTGTTTTTCATTAACCCTCCTATGTAATCAAAAACGATTATAAAAGCAAAGTTTTGGGGAGTCAATTTTTTGTGTCAAAAATTTTTATAATTTTACAATATTTTACAATATTCGTCAAAAGTGCCGTCAATTTGCCGTCAACACAAGAGTATGGAATAAAAAAAAGAAGGCTTATTTGCCCTCTTTCTTTGCCTTCTTTGCTTCTTTCTTGGCTTTCTTTTTATCAGCCTTTTGTTTTTTCTTAAGCGCCTTTCCTGTGAGTTCTGGCTCTGGCAGAGGATGTGTCAAAAGTTCTGGTTCTTCAAGATATTTTGCAAGCACTTTCAAACTGTTTGAATAATAAAGCCCATTGCAAACACGCTCGTCAAGAGAAAACTTCATTTTCAGAGATTTTTGAACTTTTGTATTTCCTTCACGGTCACAAACAGGTGTGTAATACACTTTGCCCATCGTTCCAAATATGGTTGTGTTGCCAAAATTGTATAAATGATGGAATAAAGCGTCAAGATGGATGCTCTTGAGGTCTGCCATATACACACTTGTGTGAAATGGGCTGACATCCAAAAGTTTTCTTGGCAAAAGTCCGTGATTGTCGCCAAATCTGAGGCAAGCCATGGCAAACTTAAACAGCCAACTTGGAAGTTTGCACAAAAATCCGGCAGTTTTGGTTGTTCCGTGAACTTCAGCATCTGGTTTGACATTTTTTGCAACTTCATCTTCAAAAATCTTTTTAATTTCTGCCAAACTCTCACGCCCTGTAAAGAACATCTTAAGGGTGATTTCTTCGCCATCATCCGTAAGTTTGTTCATTATGCTGATTGAGATAGCGATATATTTTCTTTGATACACGACACAGTTGGTGATGAATCTATTTGTCTTTGGTCTTTCATACAACATCCTAATGCATGCCGCCATCATGATTTCTGTGTAGGAATAGTGTATTCCGCTTCTCTTTCTTTCTTCCAAGATGAACTTGTCCAAAAGTTCACAGTTGACAACCTGCTCATATAGGTTTACGGCATCAATTCTCATTGGCATGAAGTATGACATTGCCTTGTCAATAATCTGCAAATCCTTAACCTTCACCCCATCTGCTCTTTTTCCAAACATATTTTTCTCCTTCCTAAATAAAAATTCACTAAAAATGCTGAAAATACCATTTTATCGGACAAATAATTGTGTCAAAAATTGATTTTTTTGATTTTTAAGTGATTTTTTTATTTTTTTTGAATTATTTTCACAAATAATTCTTTTTTATTATAACTCCAAACCGCCCATTTTTCAAAACAAATTGCATAAAATACATCAATTTTTTATGACGCCGACTTTTATCTGTCTTTCCATCTTTTTTTAAGATGTCTTTGTCTGAAGAGCAAAAACACCCACACCAGCACAACAAGTGCCAAAGAGGTTCCGACCGCAATCCAAACATATATGCTTATTGTAGGCTGCTTTCTTTGTTCGGTGACAACTATTTCAAACTCCAACTCTTGGATGTCATAGTTTCCGCCAACATACTTTGCCGTCGCACGCATGTGATTTTCGTCAACAACTTGCAAAGAGTCCTCTTGCCAAACAAAGTCAGCAGGCAACTGGATATCTGACAGGTTTTCAAATTCTTTGTATATATGTATGGTGGTGTTTATGTTTATTTCCTTTGCCTTGAGGATTGTGAAAGTTTGTTCAACGGTGCCGGTGTAGTATGTCTTGCCAACAACTATTGCCACAGCGTTGTTGCCTGCGTTTATGTTGTTTGTTGCACTGACATCATAATCAACCCCAGGATTCAGCACCCTTCCCTCAAGGGTCACCTTCACAACTGGCACAATCTTTTTGCCTGTGTATGTATATTCGCCAACAATCTGCACAGTTGCACCAGAAATGTCAATTCTTTCTGGTGGAGGCCCATCAAGCTTGTTTACATGAAAGTCGCAAGTGACAATTTGATAAAATGCTGCGTCCTCACCTACATATCTTATGGAGTAAGCAAAATATGAATAGCCCTTCTCAAGCGTGATGTCGCCGTCAATCCACTCCCAATTTTCTGGAATTGAAATGTCATGTAATTTTGTTATGTTGTCATACACAACCACGGTTTCGGTTATTGCATTTGGAGGATATTTGGCTTTTGCAATGTTGTAGGATGTTGTCCTTTGACCAAAATAGTCGTTTTCTCCAGAAATGACAACCTCAACCTTTCCAGGAAGAGTGTTGTTCTTTATGCTGACAGAATAATCCTTTCCTTTTTCAAGCAATTTATCGTCAAAAAACACCTGAATTTCCGGAGTTAAAGCCTTGCCCTGTTCATAGTGCAAAAGTCTGTTTGGAATTTCCACCCTGGCGTATTTTAAGTCGTTTTCAAGAGGTTCTTCTCTTTCAACAGTGTTTGTGATTGCCCTTATTCTTGCCGCCTGATTGTCATAGGAACTGCCCGCATAAGTGGAACTGTTGCCCTTATAACTTTGCCATTTTCCGCCATACAAAAAATATGTCATGTCGTTTACAGATTCGCCGCTGTCATAAGAACACAACACAGGCACATTGCCGTAGGCATTTTTGCAATTGACAACAACAGAAAAATATTCGCCTTGCTCCAAGTCAATCAGTTTGTTCAGGTCGATTGTGGTCAGACCCGGGCGTTCTATGTGGGCATCTTGGTCGATGACCGGCGTTCCGTCAACTGGACAATTCGCCTCATCGTTCACATTGCCGGGGTTGACGGTCAAATGTCTGTAAACCTTCACATTTGCCTCCAAATCACCTTGGTCGCAATAGATTGACACCGCCCTTAGTTGCTCTTGCCTTGTTGCACTTGAAAGTTTTGCCTCAAAAATTGCGGCTTGAGCGTCTGCAGCATAGTTTCTTCCGCCATTTGAAAGCCCGCCATCATAATAATAAAGGTTTTGATAATCTTCCTTTAATGCCAAATCGATGGTATATAGATTTGAACCCAAAGTTGATTCATATGAAAGATAAAAACAATATGCGCCATACTCATTAAAACCATGGTTTCCCCAACTGTTTTTGACAATCCACGCCCCATTTTCATCGGGTGGATCTGACTCAAATTTCTCTTTTGGAATTGAGTCGTCCCAGCCAACAATGATTGAAGCATGGCCAAGGCTTGTGCCCTTGTTGCAAACATATCTCTGTGAACTTCCCTTATATTCCATCGTCACAGCGCCATATTTTAATATTGCTCGTTTGATGTCCTCTTTGTTTTTTGGAATCCGCCTGAAATTTTGAACATAATACTTTGATTCAGAAATATAACTCTTCATATTTTCCACTGTGGAAGAATATGTGGTTTTTTGTGAGTTTGGAGCAAGTCCCTGAGACATCATGGCAAAGGCATCGTGGGCGAATCCGCCCTGATTCCAATTGTCTTCAAAGGTGTCGTTTGTTGTCAGCATAAGTGGGTCATGTTGCCCATCGCGATTAAATCGCAGATATGCCATCATATATTCGTCCAAATCAAGATTGTCTTTGTTTGCCGTATCGTCAATTCCTTCACGCAAAATGCTTGCCTCAGCAGCGCCGATGGCGGCATAAGCCCAACAGATGTTTCTGTCTTGCTGATTTTTTGCGCTTGTGATGTATCCAAACTGCCTTCCATCAAAACTTGAAAGGTGTTGCGCCCAATAGTCAAGTTGTCCGCTTCCAGCACCCTGAAGGTCGGTTAAATCCTCTGGCGGAGTTTCTTTTATGACCTCAACTTCTTCGCTTACAGCCAAAAGAGCCGCATCCGATTTGAAAAAGTCCTGCGAAAAAACACCCACTCCCAGTGAGAGCAAAATTGCCTGAAACAAAATCATAATGGATAAAAGATATTTTTTCATATGCTTCCATTATGATTTTACACAAATTTTCGTCAAAAGTCAAACACAAACAGTTATGTCAAGGATGTCATCAAGTTTTATCTTTTTGTTTCCAACTTTAAGACACTGTTCTTCAATCACAAGTTTTGCCTCGCCACTCAGTTTTTTGTTGTGACCATCTTCAAAATATGTGACCTGAACTCTGTCACCCTTTTCAAGATTGATAAGCACCTTGGACATCCTTTCAGCCGCCTCTTCTTGCACCTCGCCCTTGGTTATTCTTTCATGCTGATATTCCTTCAGCCTCAACGCATTTTGCAGTCCTTTAAGGGCATCAAATGGTGCAAACTGCTTTGCTCTGTCCGCCCTTGGCATCTTAGTTCTCTCCACTTTTATGCCCTCCTATCTGTCTGTTTCTGTCTCTCTGTGTGGCCTTTTCTTCCAAATCCAAAGCCTTAAGCACCGAGTTTTTGCCGTATTTGTCTTGCAGTTCAATCACGCTTGCCGTCAGCCTCTTTTCCTTTTCAATTTGATTTAGGTCGGTGAAAAAATCATATTGCTCGTTTTCCTCCGGCATAAGGTCGGCAAAATCATAACCTATTCTTCTTATAGGCCTGTTTCTGTCCACAATTTTGTCAAACAACTTGCATGCATAATCGCCTATGATGGAATAGAGGTTTGTCGTCACATGCATCCTGCTTGTTCCCTTTGCTCCGCCTTCCTTTCCATCGCCATAGCCAATATACAAGTGTATGAGTTGCGTCACATAGTGCTGTCTAAACAAGTCATAGCAACCGTTCTGCACCATCTCTTGCATGACAAGTTTTGCATCCTTAAAATCATAGTTCTCTGGTAAGATTTGTGATGACGAAATAGACCTCGATTTTGACTTATAGTTCTTTATATCACTCATAAGGCAAGGCTCTCTTCCCCAGGCGTGGTCAATTAAAAGTTCGGCATTGATTCCAAACTCTTTGTAAAGCAAATCTTCGTTTGCCTTTGCTATGCCCTCCATGTCATAGATGCCATATTTCGCAAGGCGGTCTATCGTGCCATGAGATATCCCCCAAAAGTCACTCAGTGGCTGATGTTTCCAAAGCGTCTTAATAAACTTTTCTTCGGTCAGCCAGCCAATTATGTCTGGTGCGTGCTTGGCAGTGATGTCAAGTGCAATTTTTGCCAAATACATGTTGCTGCCAATTCCTGCCGTTGATGGTATGTGCAGTTTATTATTTATCTCGCCCATAAGTTTTGACGCAAATTCTTTTGCTCTCATTTTGTAGATTTTAAGATAGTCCGTGGCGTCAATAATGCACTCATCAATCGAATAAACATGTATGTCGTTTTTGTCGATGTATTTCAAATAGATGCCGTAAATTTCGGCGGCATACTCGATGTATTTTTTCATCCTTGGTGGCGCAATTATAAAGTCGATGTCTTTGGGTATTTCAAACAGCCTGCACCTGTTTCTTATTCCGAGTGCTTTGAGGGCTGGCGAAACAGCAAGGCAGATTGTTTTGTCTGTCCTGCTTTCATCTGCCACCACAAGTTTGGTTGTCATGGCATCAAGTCCCCGCTCGGCGCACTCCACCGATGCAAAGAAGGATTTCATGTCAATCACAAAATAAACTCTCTGTTTTTCCATAAACCCATAATCCTAATTATAA
>CANRLJ010000017.1 GCA_947631485.1 uncultured Clostridia bacterium
CAACGAGGATTGCACCGTCCATTTGAGCTGCACCTGTGATCATGTTTTTAACATAGTCAGCGTGTCCTGGGCAGTCAACGTGTGCATAGTGACGTTTGTCTGTTTCATATTCGACATGGGCTGTGTTTATGGTGATTCCTCTAGCCTTTTCTTCTGGGGCTTTGTCAATTTCATCATATCTCATAGCCTGAGCTTTACCCATCAAAGCGCTGAGAGTTGTGATTGCAGCGGTGAGGGTTGTCTTACCATGGTCAACGTGACCAATAGTACCTACGTTTACGTGTGGTTTAGTTCTATCAAATTTTCCGATAGCCATTGTAAAAATCTCCTTTTTAAATACTTTTTTATAAGTTTACTATGATAGTTTATCACATTTTTGCCAAATGTCCAAACATTTTATCACAATTTTAAAAATTTTTTGGCTGAATTGGCTTAAAATTGCAAAACAGATGTGTTAGTTTGCCTTTTTACGAGCACCAATAATTGTTTCTGCAATATTCTTTGGAACTTCATTGTATTTCAAGAATTCCATAGTAAATGTTCCACGTCCCTGTGTTTGAGAACGAAGGTCAGTTGCATAACCAAACATTTCTCCAAGTGGCACTTCAGCATTTACAACCTGAACGCCTGGTTTTGTTTCGTTTCCTGTCAAAATGCCACGGCGAGATGTCAAGTTGCCCATAACTGTTCCAAGATAGTCGTCAGGAACTTCAACCTGAACCTTCATGATAGGTTCAAGAAGCACAGGATTTGCCTTTGCAGCACCATCCTTAAATGCCATAGAGCCAGCAATCTTAAATGCCATTTCTGAAGAGTCCACTTCGTGGTATGACCCGTCGATGACGGTCACTTTGAAGTCAACTGTTTCATATCCGGCAACAACACCAGTCTTGCTTGCTTCGGCAATTCCGTTGTTGATTGGTTGGATGTATTCTTTTGGAATAGAGCCGCCCACGGTCTTGTCCTCAAACACATAGCCAGAGCCTGCTGGAAGTGGCTCGATGTCAATGATACAATGTCCATATTGACCTTTACCACCACTCTGTCTTACAAACTTTCCTTCTGCCCTTGTGGCCTTGCGGATTGTTTCTTTGTAAGCAACTTGAGGTTTTCCGACATTCGCCTCAACCTTAAATTCACGCAAAAGTCTATCTACGATGATTTCAAGGTCTTCTTCGGCAAGTTTGATAAGTGCAAGCACCATCTTCTCTTGCATAAGTTTTGTTTTAGGCTCGATAGCAACGCGAATAACTGGTTCTGGAAAGTCCATGCTTTCAAGTTGGATAGGATATTTTTCATCACAAAGTGTTTCGCCTGTGATTGTGTCCTTAAGTCCAACGATAGCAGCGATGTCGCCTGCTCCAACTTCCTTGATTTCTTCTCTTTGGTTGGCGTGCATACGAATAAGACGACCAACTCTCTCTTTTTCTCCCTTATTTGAGTTGTAAACATAAGAGCCTGCAACAAGTTTTCCGGAATAAACGCGGAAGAACGCAAGACGACCTACAAATGGGTCAGTCATAATCTTAAATGCAAGACCTGCAAATGGAGCATCTTCGCTTGGTGCTCTTGTTTCAGTTTCGCCTGTTTCAGGGTTTACGCCTTCAATGTGGTCGATGTCGAGTGGAGATGGCAAATATTCAACCATAGCGTCCAAAAGCATCTGAACACCCTTATTTTTATATGAAGAGCCGCAAAGAACAGGAACTAATGTTCTTGCAATTGTTGCTTTTCTGAGCGCCTTTTTAAGTTCGTCAAGCGAAATTGTTTCGCCCTCAAAATATCTTTCAAGAAGAGCGTCGTCAGTTTCAACAATCTTTTCAATCATTTCGTCATGAAGTTGTTGAGCCTTTGCCTTGTATTCCTCTGGAATTTCAACGATATCAATCTTTGTTCCAAGGTCGTCTTCATAAACTTCTGCCTTCATAGTAAGAAGGTCAATAATTCCGCTGAATGTGTCAGCCTCACCTATTGGCATTTGTATTGCAATAGGATTTGTCTTCAATCTTTCTCTGATTGAATTTACGCAACCATAAAAATCAGCCGCATCTCTGTCCATCTTGTTTACATAAATTATGGTTGGCACTTTGTATTTTGTGGATTGACGCCAAACAGTTTCTGTTTGAGGTTGCACCTTATCACGAGCGGACAAGATTAAAACGGCACCATCAAGTACCTTTAAAGAACGCTCAACTTCAACAGTGAAGTCAACGTGTCCTGGAGTGTCGATGATGTTAATTTTGTGTCCTTTCCAATGACAAGTTGTGCAGGCGGAAGTGATGGTGATGCCTCTTTCTTGTTCTTGAGCCATCCAGTCCATCGTGGCCTCGCCGTCGTGAACTTCGCCAATCTTATGATTTTTACCAGTGTAGAACAAAATTCTCTCAGTGGTGGTGGTTTTACCAGCATCAATGTGAGCCATAATTCCGACATTTCTGGTCATTTCAAGATTTGTAGCCATTTTCAATAATCCTTTTTCTAAATTTGCCTATTTTTTAAGGAAATAAACATAAAAACCTCATTTCAAATAGTTTGCAACTTTGCTTTTTGCGTATGCGTAGATTACTCTAAAGTTGATTATGTCCAAAACTTCTTTTAAAAAGTCTGGCTCTGTCAGATAACCCTCATACTTTTTGTCATCCACTTGCAACTGCCAAGCAGCACCGTCACAACCATCAGAATTATATTTTTCTTCTTGTGGGAATTTGACATTTTCAAGTTTTGAAATAATTTTTTGACAGTCAACTTGGTTTAAAAAGGCAAAGAGTTTGTCTTTGATTTCAATTTGCCCTGTATCTATGGTTATTGTCATAGTGGATTTTGACGCAATCTCAACTTTAATAGTTTCGATGTCATAACCCAAACGCATCAGTCCACAGTTTTTCCATACATAGACAAGTTTTTTCATACTGTCCTCCCACTGACTTCAAAAGGCATTGTTTCAACCGAAAATCATTTCCCATTTTCGTTTTGCCACCCTTAAACCACTCTCCAACGCCCTGCTTTCACATCTAAAAATCGTTTCCAAATTTTGCGTTGACACCCTTAAATCACTTATCCTAATTTCTCCAAAGCCCTACTTCGCAAGGGAGTCGCGACCAAGTCGCCAAGCATTGCTGCGACTTGCGTTTGGTCGCGAAGTGGTAAGGCAAGCGTCAAGGCGATGCTTTTGCCCGCAGGGCAAAACGAGCACTCAGCGCAGCCTTACCACTTATAGTGTGCAAACGCCTTATTAGCCTCAGCCATTCTGTGCATTTCATCGCGTTTTTTAATTGAAGCGCCTGTGTTGTTGTAAGCGTCAATAAGTTCGCCTGCAAGTTTTTCGTCCATATTTCTCTCACCACTTCTCTTTCTAGCGTTGTTTACAATCCAACGAATAGCGAGTGTTTGGCGTCTTTCAGGGCGGATTTCCATAGGAACTTGATAGGTTGCACCACCAACTCTTCTACCTTTAGTTTCAAGCATAGGCTTAACATTTTCTATTGCTGTAAGGCAGACATCGAGTGGTTCTAGACTAGTTTTTTCTTTTACGATATTAAATGCTCCATAAACAATTCTTTGAGCAAGACCTTTCTTACCGCTCATCATAACTTGGTTGATAAGTTTGGTAACAACTTTGCTATTATAAATTGGATCTGGTAAAACATCTCTTTTAACCGCACTATTTCTTCTTGGCATGGTTTTACTCCTTTTAACACACAAAGTGTGAATATAATTTGTTTCTTTTAGTTTTGCAAATAAGCGTTGATTAGCCACCTTTTGTAAGCACCTTTGTCATCCTGAGGCTTGCCGAAGGATCTCAAACCTATTAAAAGATTCTTCACTTCGCTACGCTCGTTCAGAATGACAATGATAAACGACCTTTCTTTCTCCGAAGCCCTACTTCGCAAGAGAGCCGCCGCAAAATGCTTGCATTTTCGTTTGGCGGCGAGACGGCGAAAACAAGCGTCAAAGCGATGCTTTTGCCCTAAGGGCAAAACGAGCCCTCAGTGCAGTTTTCGCCTATTTGCCGGCTTTTGGTCTCTTAGCGCCATATTTAGAACGGCCTTGTTTTCTGTTTGCAACGCCGGCGGTATCCAAAGTTCCTCTAATAATGTGATAACGAACACCAGGAAGGTCCTTAACACGTCCGCCACGAACCAAAACAACGCTGTGTTCTTGCAAGTTGTGTCCTATACCAGGAATGTAGCAAGTTCCCTCTTGGCCATTTGAAAGTTTAACTCTGGCGATTTTTCTCAAAGCAGAGTTAGGCTTTTTAGGTGTAGCCGTTCTTACAGACAGACAAACGCCGCGTTTTTGTGGACATTCGTCAAGAAGAGGAGCCTTTTTCTTTTTTTCAAAAGTTTTTCTACCATTTCTGATAAGTTGGTTAAATGTAGGCATACTTTTCTCCTTTTGTTTAGATTTTCGGTTTTAAATCTCGAATCGATTTGTCATAAAAAATGACGCGATGATTTCGCGTCAATGAAAAATGCTTCTTTTTAAACATGAACAACACAATCATTTTCTCAATGACTTTGGATAAATCCAAATCGGTGAAACGAAGGTTCGCCACCTGTTGTTTGTTTATGCTTATTTTGTAAGCAAGGTTTCCGACAACGAAACACTATGCCTATTATACTTATTTATCAAAAAGATGTCAAGCATTTTTGCATTTTATTTCAATTTATTTGGTCTGTATGCTTCAAGTTTGTTGGCAATTCTTATCTGAGAGTCCGCAACATCAAAGTCCGTCATGCCAAATCTGCCCGCAACCTCATCCTCTTGCAGTGCTCCAATGTAACAGCCAATAAAAGTCTGCTGGTCCTTTGGCGAAAGAGAAGGCATAAACTTTTCGACTAAGTCTTTCCGCTTGCCATATCTTTCAAGAAACTTGGCGTTTTTGTCAATTCTTTGTGCGAGTTCACTTGGTTGCAAGATTGTCTTTTTTCTTGGATTGTGCTTATAAAATTCCTGCACCGATGACAAAAATTCTTCCTTGTGCTTTGCAAATCGAGACAGTTTTTTGGATATGTTGTCTGCCATATCAACAACCGCCAAATAGTTTTCAAACTTTTCGCCCAAGTGAACAATAATCTCATAATAAGAGCACGCCCTCACAAAATAATCCACAAACACAATCCTTTCCCTTTCGGACAAATTTGGCACAAAACAACTCATCAAAAACTGCTCTCCACCATACTTTTCCAAAACTTTGCTGTTTCTTGCCTTGTTCACCGCTTGCAGCGACAAAATAAGGTTTGCAAGGTCAACATTTCTCTGTGTTGCGGACAAGTCGGCAGCAGACAACCTCTCCAAAATCTGACTGTCCAAAGCCAACAATTTGTCATATGAAATCTCAAACATCTTTGCATATTCGCCCATGTCTGCATATTTGGGCATAAGATAAAAATCCTCAAAAATCTTTTTCTGGCAACCAGTCAATGTGGGCAAAAAGTATTTTTTCAAAAAAATGACTCCGCCAAACTCTTCCACAATCTGCTTTCTTTTTTCGACCAAGCCAAAATCAACCGAAATTTTTTTGTCAACGGAAGTCTTTGTGTTGTCAATAAGTTCGTTTAGAAGTTCAAAATTTGTGGATTGAATTTTTTGAGCAATTCTTCTGAGATGTTCACAAAAATCGTCCTTTTCTATGCCCAACCTGCAAGCAATCTGAGCGTCGGTCTCGACTCCATCATAATTCAAAAATCTTGCCATAAAAACCCGCTTTTGTTGAGCCTCAAGCGTTGGAACAAAATACTTCCACAAAAATGCCTTTCCTCCATGGCGATTTAAAAAGCAAACGGTTTGTCGAAGTTTCCTTTTATGACCATCTTTCAACATGTTTGACGGCAGAAAACTGCGACGCAAACTTGCCACCTCCTCAGATTCAAGCATCTCCGACAAATTTTGAAGTTCCTTTTTCGCCTTCTGCACAGATATGCCCGCTTCCAAGGCAATATATGAGGTTGGCTGACCATAAAAATGAAGAAATCCGCTGACAAAAACAACTCTTTGTTCCTCTGTCAAAGAAGACAGAAAGCACTCCCTCAAAAATTGAACACCAAGTTTTTTGACCATTGCCTTTCTGACCCTGTATTGCTCCACAACATCCTGCCTCAGCCTCACGCCTCTGAGATCGATGTCCTCTTGGCTGATTCCCGAGGAATACAACCTTGCAACCTTGGCTTTTATTCCTCTCAAAGTTCTTGCCATGCTGGAAAAGTTGGCAGAGTGCATAAAAGCCAAATCCTTCATCGGGATGTCCTGAAAATAGTGCTGCACAAACAAATCTCGCTCGTATTTTGACAAGATTGGCAAAATTTTGTCCGTGATGTGAGAGACATCCAAAAACGACTCAATCTTGTCATCGGCAAAATTGGGGTCGGCAATGGAGTCGCCCAAAGTTACATTCGAATCATCTTGTTTGGATGTGCCTTTAACTTTGATTTCAAAACTGACAAGCACAGGCCTGTGTTGTTGATATCTGTATTCCATGCCAAGTTGGTTTAATATGCTTGGAACGGCAAAACTTGAAAACTGAATTCCAAGGTCTGGGTTAAAATTTCTCACACAACGCATAAGCGCCAAAACACACTGCTGCTCCAAATCTTCCTTTGACGACATTGCAGCATCCCGCCTTTCCAAATTGAATATTCTTTTGGTCACAACCGACCTTATAAGCCTTAAATTTCCAACAACTGCCTTTTGCAAGGACTCTTCCGAGCCCTCCCTGATAAGATTGCAAGTCTCCTCATTTGACAACGCTGGCGGCAACTCTGCCCAATAATCCAAACCCCATCCATTGCTCACAATAAAACACCCTCAAAATCAAATATGAAATTATTTATGCTGAAAGTGTTTTATTTGATTAAAAAAACTATTGAGATTGTCAATAGTTTTTATTTTTTGTCTGGTTTAAAGGCAGGCCCCGGAATCATCTCTTGTGCCAGCGGATATCCGCACACAGGACACTTGCCATAGCGTGCTGGCCCATGCTTTTTTGGATCGTAACTTTCTATGTTTTTTGCGCGATAAGCACTTCTCTGCAGCATGGTGGTTATGCCACCAATGTCCAATCGTTTTTGTGCCTCTCCAACTCCCACCCCACTAAGAGGACGTTTTATCAGATTCATAGGCGTTCCGTTGTAACAAAAAGGGCACTCTGGGTTGTTGCAGACATAATAAGTTTGCCGCTTTGCCCCAACGATAGAAAGTAATGCGCTTTCTCCAGCAACTGTAAGAATTTGTGGCAGAATCTGCAGCAACTTTGGAAGTGTACTCTTCATGGGAACTTTCTTCTTTTCTGGCATTTCAAACTCCTACTTATAGTTTATCACAATTTCCAATGTTTATCAAGAATTTTGTCGAAAAAATCAGTTTTTTATCATGTTCAGCACATCTTTTTCGGAAATTATTTCAATTCCGAGCGCCTTTGCCTTGTCAAGTTTGCTTCCAGCATTTGTTCCTGCAAGCACAAAATTTGTCTTTTTCGAAACAGAAGAGGCAGTTTTGCCGCCATTTTCTTCAATGAGTTTTGTCATATCGTCGCGGCTGTAGTTTTCCAGCGTTCCGGTAAGCACAAAGGTCAGACCAGCAAGTTTATTTGACTTCTGTTTGCTCTCCTCCTCCACAACAACTCCAACATCAAACAGTCGTTTGATTTCTTTTATGTTGTCGTCCTCTCTCAAAAAGTCATAGATGTTCTGTGCAATCACCTCGCCGATGTCCTCGATTGAATCAATCTCCTCCAAAGTGGCATCTTTCAGATTGTTCAAACTCCTGAAGGTTTTTGCAAGGTCCTTTGCCGTCTTTTCACCAACTTCGCTTATTCCAATGCCATAAATAAAGCGCGAAAGGTCAATTCTTTTGCTTTTTTCAAGGCTTTTTATGACATTTTCCGCCTTTTTGTCCTGAAACTTTTCAAGAGACACAAGTTGCTCTTTGGTCAGTTTATAAAAATCTGAAAAATGCCTCAGGTTAAGGTCGTCATAAAGTTGGATTATTGTCTTTTCTGAAACCCCCTCAATATCAAAGGCTTTGCGGCTGACAAAGTGCGTCAGACGGCTGACAATTTGTTCTTTGCATCCATCATGGTTTTTGCAGAACAACAGTGGTCCTTTTTTTATGAGTGTGCTTCCACAACATGGGCAGATTTTTGGCTCTTCTATTGGTTTTGAGTCTGAATATTTTTCCGCAAGACCAAGCACCTCAGGAATAACCTCGTTGCTGCGTCTGACAAAAACTCTGCTGTTAAGACAGACCTCTTTTTTCCTTATGTCCTCAATGTTGTTTAGGGTTGCCCTTGAAATTGTCGCCCCTGCAAGTTCCACAGGTTCCAAAATTGCCGTTGGCGAAACCTTTCCGCTTCTGCCAACCTGCCAAACAACATCTTTAAGCATGGTTGAAATTTCTTCCGCCTCAAACTTAAATGCCATTGCCCACTTAGGAAATTTATTCGTCCATCCAATCTCTTCGCGTGGAGAAACATTGTTCACCTTAATCACCATGCCGTCTATGTCTATGTCAAGATGTTGTTTTTCCTTGCCAACCTCCAAAATCAAGTCCTCAATTTGCCCTGCATTTTTGCAGATTTCAAAAAAATTGCCAACATTAAACTTGTTTTCAAGCAAAAATTGGTGCATTTCAAGTTGGGTCTTAAACTTCCGCTCACAGAAAAGTATGGAATAGCAGAAAAAGTCCAACTTTCGTTTTGCCGTCTCTTTTGGGTCAAGATTTCTTATCGCTCCGGCAACGCCATTTCTTGCATTTTTAAGTTTTATCTCGGCTTTTTTGTTGTATTCCTTCAAGGCGGACTTTGTCATCATGCCCTCACCCTGAACAATCAGCTTTCCTTTGTAATCTATTGTTAATGGAACGGACGAAATTGTCTTAACTTGCATTGAAACATCTTCGCCAATGTTTCCGTCGCCCCTTGTGGTTGCACGCTTAAAACGGCCGTTTTCATATTCCAAAACAAGTTGCAGTCCGTCATATTTATATTCCAAGGCAAAATCGGTCGATGGGTCGAAACTTCGCATGTCGCTGACCCACTTTTCCAAATCCTGAAAGTCTCTCACCTTAGACAAACTGTAAAGCCTGATTTCGTGTTTGTGTTTCTTAAAGTTTTTAAGCACCACATCGCCAACTCTTTGCGTTGGAGAGCCCGGCAGGATGACCCCATATTTTTCTTCCAAATCCACAAGACGATAGTATGTGTCGTCATATTCCTTGTCGGAGACGATTGGATTGTCAAGAGTGTAATAATGATAGTTAAAACGATTTATTTTTTCAATCAGTTCCTTCATTTCGTCCAAAACCTTTTGGTCAGTCATCATCTTCCTCCTTTTCAAGTTTTGCCATGTTCAACATAAGGCTCTTCACCCCAAAGTCGTCAAATTGTATGTCGCCAACAAGCCCATCATCTGAGATGTTCACAACAACACCCCTGCCAAAACGCAGGTGCACCACCCTGTCGCCAACGCGAAAACCGCTGTCAAAGGTTTCGCCCTTTTCCGCTTCCTCAAAGTCGTTTGAAATTATTTTTGTGTGCTTTTTGTCAACAATGCCAAGTTCCTTCAAAAATCTGCTTGGCGTTCTGTAATCCGATTTGCCATACATAAATCGCCTTGCCGTGTAGGAGATGAAAATCCTTTCTTCAGCACGCGTTATTGCAACATACAAAAGCCTTCTTTCTTCCTCCATTTCATCCAAGTTTTTCAGCGCTTTTGCAAGTGGAAACAGCCCTTCCTCAAGCCCTATAACAAACACAACCTTAAATTCCAGCCCCTTCACAGAGTGAATTGTCGAAACACTGACAAAGCCATTTTCTTGTATGTTGTCGCTGTCAGACCTAAGCATGATGAAAGTCAAAAAGTCCTCAAGGGTTGGCTCTTCGTTTTCGTCCTGAAATTCTTGCACGCTTGCCACAAGGCTGTCAATGTTGCTTCGTCTGTTTAAACTGTCCTCGTCCTTGCCAGCATAATGCTCCAAAATGCCAAACTTTTTTATGACATTTTTGACAAAATCCACCAAACTCAAACTCTGTCTTGCAGTTTTAAGTTCTTTGATGGTCTTCACGAAGGCTTGAAGTTTTGGAAAATATTTTGAAAACTCAAATTTGTCGCCTAAAAGATATTCCAAAAGCGGTTTGCCATCGGCCTCTTTTCTCAAATTTTCGATGGTTGCCTCTCCGATGCCCCTTTTAGGGAAATTTATCACTTTCAGCAGCGAAATTTCGTCTTTTTCGTTTACAAAAAGCGATAAATATGACAAAATCACCTTTATTTCTGCCCTCTCATAAAACTTAAATCCGCCATATATTTTGTATGGGATTTGAAAGGACATCAACCCCTCTTCCACCGGCCTTGAAAGAGCGTTTATTCGCATCAAAACAGCAAAGTCGCTGTAAGAATAACCCTCGCTGACAAGGTCCTCAATCGTCTTTGCAACAAACATCGCCTCATCTCTTTCGTCAAAGGCATTAAAGACCACAGGCCCTTCGCCGCTGTCCTTGTCCGTCCATAGTTTTTTGTCGCCAATCCTCTGTCTGTTGTTTGCAATGACATTGTTTGCAAGATTCAGGATGTTTTTGGTTGACCTATAATTTCTTTCAAGTTTAAACACCTTGACATTTGGAAAGTCATTTTTTATGTTGAATATGTTTTCAAAGTTTGCACCCCGCCAAGTGTAGATGCACTGGTCCTCATCTCCAACCACAAAGAGGTTTCCATGAACGCTTGCCAACAACTTCAACAACTTGTATTGCACAAGGTTTGTGTCCTGAAATTCATCCACCAAAATGTATTCAAATCTGTTTGAATATTTAAACAAAACATCGCGATAGTTGTTGAAAAGAAAGAGCGTTTTGTTCAACAAGTCATCAAAATCCAACGAGTTGTTTTTTTGCAAATAGTCCTCATATTCATAACAAATTTTTTCATAATATTTCAAATTTGGGTTGCGGTCAAACTCTTTTAAAGCAGAAAAATATTCGTCTATATCAAGCCCCTTGTTTTTGATGTTTTCCATGTGTTTTGAAACTTTTTCAACCTCTTCTTCGTCAACTTGATATTTTTTTAGCAGTTCTTTGTAAATCTTTTCTCTGTCGTCTTCGTCTATGATGGAAAAGTTTCGCGTGTAGCCGTCAATTTTTTCGATGTTTTCGCGCAAAATTCTGACGCACATCGAGTGAAAGGTGGAAATCCACATGGTGCAGTCGCACATGTTTGTCACCCTTTCCTTCATTTCGTTTGTCGCTTTGTTTGTGAAGGTTATTGCAAGAATATTGTAGGGAGAAACGCCTTTCTCTTTGATTAAATACACAATTCTGTGGGTCAAAAGGCGGGTCTTTCCGCTTCCTGCCCCTGCCGTGACCAAAACCACGCCGTCAGTTTCAAAAAGTGCCTTCTTCTGCTCATCATTTAAGGAATTTGGGTTGTAATCTTTCATGCTTATATCTTATCACAAGAGGAGGAAAAACTCCAAATACTTGCCCAAAGTTTTAAAAATAGATGTTGACAACAAAACCCTCTTGTGATAAACTAATGGAAGATGGAGGA
>CANRLJ010000018.1 GCA_947631485.1 uncultured Clostridia bacterium
CCCCTCGATTTGTCAAATAAGCCCCAGCGTCATTTTTTATGATTTTAACCTCGTTTTTCTTGTCAAGGTCATAACTTAACTGCATGCAAATGTTTGGTGTTGCTATGCCGGCAACTTGACGAGTTGGGCTTAATTTTTCATATGTATAAAGGTTTCCTTTCTTCTCTTTCACGCTTCGCATCATGACGGGAGAATCCTTGCCAACAACAGTGCCGCCCATGGAAACGCCACTCTTAATCACTCCGGTGGTTTCGACGGTGAAATCAAACAGAGAAAGTTTGTATTCCGCAATAAGATAGAGTTCTTTGGCGGAGAACTCAGTTATGTCTTTTGTCTGCGTGCTTTCGTAGAGTTTTTCAACCTGAGAAATTGGCGTGTGAGCCTCTGTCCAAGAAAGTTTGGACTCTCCCAAAGCGGTGTTGGCATCAAGATACATCCCGCCGAGGTAAAAACCAGTCAGAACGGCAAGGATAACCACCAACATTGTAGGAAATATTTTTTTATAAAAAATTGTCACAGACAACCTCAAAATCAAATTAAGAAATCAACATTTAAGAAGCGCTTGCCGGCACAAATAGATGATTCAAGTAAATTGTATCACACGAAGGCGAAAAAGTCAACGAAAATTATTTAAAATTCTTTAAATAAATATATGCTGTGGCAGACAAAAAAAGACTCAATCAAACTCATGAGCCTCTTTGCTGCATAATTACGAGGGTTTCAAGCCCTGCGGTCATAGGAAACATATCAAAAATTTCCACGGATTTTATGTCATAATTTTTCTGCAAAACTGCAATATCTCTCAGCAAAGTTGAGAAGTTGCAGGAAACATAACAAACTTTGTGAATTTTTCTGTTTATAATCTCATCCAAAACACTTGCCTTGCAGCCGGCTCGTGCTGGATCAAGCACAATCAGGTCAACATTTTTGTCAATTTCGCCAAGTTTGTCCTCAACTTTTCCACAGATATTTTGCATGTTTGAGGTCTTAATTTGTTCTGCGTGCATGTGTGCCGAAGTTTGAACTTCAATTCCATACACAAATTTTGCCTTTTCTGCCAGCAATCTGCTCAACTCTCCCTGCCCCGAATATGCATTGACAACAATCTTGTCTTTTGCAAGCAAACACACCTTGTCATACAGATTTTTTGCAACAAAATTGTTCACCTGAGAAAACGCCCTGATGTCATCTTTTGCCTCTCCAACAACGCAAACAATTTTTGTTTTGTCGTTTTCCAAAACATCTCCAAAAGCAAAAAACACCACAAAATCACGCAAAATTTGACATTTTTTTGCATTTTTGGGGCATTTTTTTCAAAAAGAAAGCAAACATAGGTGGTTTCATCCACAATTTTTATGTAAACATTTTTCAGGCTTTCAAAGTGATTTTCTGCAACAAATTCTTTGATTTTTAGAAAGGCAGCAGATAT
This sequence comes from uncultured Clostridia bacterium, assembly GCA_947631485.1. Lineage (GTDB taxonomy): Bacteria > Bacillota > Clostridia > Christensenellales > UBA1242 > Caccovivens. The sequence goes on from CANRLJ010000018.1 coordinate 1,430, forward strand.
TTTTTCATCTGCGATGGGGCACTGGTCAACCTCAAAAAAATTGTGACTTTTGGCTTTGAAATACCCCAACTTGTCACCACAAACTTCAAACTTGATTTTGTTTCTGTAGTGCAGCCTGTTGTTGGATGGATGAAATTGAACATCTCCATCAAAGCCAACTTTTTTCAGTTCTTTCTGCAAAATTTGTCTTTTAAGAGCCCTCTCATATTCCTCTTTGCAGTGCTGAAAATCACACCCGCCGCACACATCAAAATGTGGGCAAGCAGGCTTAATTCTTTGTGGGCTTGGCACAATAATGTTTTTTGCAACAGCCGTCAAAAACTTGCTTGTCCTCTTTTCAATCTCCACCTCAACCCTTTCGCCGGGAAGAGTTTTTGGAACAAAAACAATCTGCCCATCAAGTTTTCCAACGCCTGCACCCTCATATGAAACATCAAAAATATCAACAATATCCATGCCAAAATTATAGCACAACAAATAAAAATACTCAAATAAAGTTTAAGTGGTTGACAAAATTGAATAAATATATTAAAATATCAAAGGTAAACGCGGATGTGGCGAAATGGCAGACGCGCAGGCTTCAGGTGCCTGTGGTGGCAACACTGTGAGAGTTCGACCCTCTCCATCCGCACCAGAGAAAAAAACTGCACCCTTGGCTCGTTTTTGAACAAGTTCACATTTCTGTAAAGAAATCTCTCTCAAAGGGCTTTCTTGACGGAGAGCAAAGCGTCGCTTTGACGCTTATTTTTTTGCTTCTTTTGCCCCGAGTGTAAACCGCAGCGTTGCCCTGTTGTCGTGCTGAGTGTTTTTTATTGTCATACTGCTTTTTATTTTGTCATGTTGCTTTTTATTTTGTCATGTTGCTTTTTATTTGTCATGTTGCTTTTTATTTGTCATGTTGCTTTTTATTTGTCATGTTGCTTTTTATTTGTCATGTTGAGCGCAGCGAAACATCTAGATCCTTCGTTTCACTCAGGATGACAGAGATCCTTCACTTCGTTCAGGATGACAAAATAAGCAAGGCTTTAGGATGACAAAAAAGTTTGTTCAGGATGACATCAGGACGACATCGGGTTGACACAATGCACTTACTCAGTCGTTTAAAAACTCGTCAAAGCCTTTTTCAAACTGTGTTTGTGCCATCTCATCAAGTTGAAACAGCAGCCCAAACAACTGTCCAACATGCAGTTTTTCCTCGTTCATGATGTCCAATATGGTTCGTCTTGCCACTGGGTCGTCTGTGGCATAATAGTGGTTTTCATATTGCGTGATTGCCATAAGTTCTCCAATGATGTCCTCTCTGCAATCTTGTGCGGTTTTGTATGTTTGACTGCTTTGTGCTTTTATTTCTTGCATAAAATCCTCCAACAACCTTTCTTATGCAAGAGGGCAAAAAAGGGTGTAAAAAAAACAGGTCTTTCGACCTGTTTTTTATTTTTTAGTTCAAAGTCTTGTCGTCTTTAACAATTCTGACACCAGGGACATTTGTTGAACGTCCGTTAAATGTGCTGTTTATTGAAGCAACTCCTGCCAAAACCTCATCAACCGCTGTTCCGTCTGTTGCCGTCTTTTGAGCGGTTGCAGCTTTTGTTTCTTGTCTTCCAAGATAAACTGTGGATTCTGTTCCTTCTTCTTGTCCGTAGTAAAGTGTAAGAATTTCAGGTGCCATGATTCCGGTGTTTCCAAATGTAAGAGTTCCATCAACGAAATACAAAGTTGCTTCGGTTGCTTGAGTTGTTGCTGTTGTGTTATACAAGTCTGTTTGTCTTGCGGCAGCATCTGTAAGAATCTTGCCTATTGATTTCTGCATTGCACCTGTGTAACCTGCTGTCATGCTTGCTGCACTTGTGGCAGATTTAACACTTGCTGAAGAAATTGAACTAACGATCGTCCTTGTTTCTGCATCATCAAGTCCATCGGAGAAGTCAACACTTTCAATGTCAGCAGTTCCATAGTAAACCTTGTCTCTTCCACTTGCGTATGCCACAAAGTCACCAGTTGTTGTGTCAAAATCAACGCTATCAACATTGTTGTTCTTGTTGTTGTATGCTTGCTTAATCTTTGCCTTAACTGCTGTGGCTGCTGTTGCCTTTGCTGCAGCTTGTGCGGACGCTGTTGCTTGTGCAGTCAAAGAGTCTTGATATGAGCCAACATCTCCGAAAACCTCGTCAGCGGCCCTATCTGCAACGATTGTTCTGTAATTTTCTCCAACACGGGCAACATATGAAACCTTTATGTCTTCACGTGTTACTTCAGAAATTACATTTCCGTTTACGTCTGTTATGCTTCCCAAGAATCCGTCAAATCCTGCTTCGTCTGTTCCGCCAAGAACTCTTGCTGGGTAAAGGTTAACCACAACTTCACCTGACTCGGTTGTTGTTGCAAGAGTGTCAAGTGGAAGATCGTTGCTTGTAACAAACTCTGTTGCTTCGTCAGCCAATTTTGTTCCAAAAACGATGGCTGCTGTTTCGTTTGCTGTTTTGGTTGCTCTTTCAACTGACTTCAAGCCATCCATATATACACCGCTTGGAAGAGCTGCTCCTGCTTCTCTTGCGGCATCAATTCCGTTTTTAAATGTCAAGCCTCCTGTGTATGTTGCTACAACAACTGGTTTGCCATTTTCGTCAAGTCCTCTAACTCCAAAGAGTTCATGTGTGCCATCTTGCCCCAATCCATCAAGTTGTCCTTCATAAACTGAAGAAATTTTTGTTGTGTCTGTGGCAATGTCGTTCAACTCTTCTTTGCCTCTGTTGTTTCTAACCCCTTCAACTGTTCCGAAAACAAGAAGTCCAACGAGGGCTGTGACACCAACGACTATTCCAAGAACCAATCTCTTCTTTTTGCTCTTAAAGAAGGCTGCTATTGCAGCGCCAGCACCTACTGCAAAACCTGCCACTTTAGTGAAGGCTTTAACTATTGCTGATGGCTTTTTCTCTGGTTCAGGTTCAGGTTCCTTCTCAGGTTCTTTTTCTGGCTCTTTTTCTGGCTCAGGCTCTGGAACTCCATCTCCGTGGGTTTCGTCAACAATCCCTTCGACTGGTGTTTCTACAGGAATTTCAACATATCCTTTTCCAAGAGCAGTAGCATAGCCGGCTGCCACTGCCTCCACAAATCTGGCAGTTCCTTCATCTGTCAACCCATCGCAAGTATAAGTTGTTTTAGGTCCTTCTTTGTAGCCTGTCACAGGCACAATTCCAACATCTGCCAATGCTTTATGGATTTCAGAGGCAAGATTAATTTCATTTTCGTTAGTGTAGTCAAATGTCAATACATATCCAGCATCAGTTTTTTCGACTGCAACATGTCTTACTGTTTCAAAATCAGCCAATCTTTCCTCAGTATCTGTTGCCAAAGCCTTTAAAACGGCTTCGTCTGATGTGTCTGCATAGCCTCTCAACTCCATCACTTCTGCCCAGGTTTGTGCATTGTGTGCTTCTTCTGGAGTTGCAAAGGTGAGATTCAACAATCCAAGTCCCTCAACTGGTTCTGCAGGAACTTCTGCGGCTTCTTCTGTTGGAACTTCTTCTGTAACCTCTGCTGGCTCTTCAGCAGAAGCCCCTTCTACAACTTCCGGAGCAGGAACTTCTTCGATAGGCTCTTCTACAAGTTCTTCTGGGGCTTCATCACTGTAAGCATTTTCTGCCAATGGGAAATTAACATAAACGCTTCCCACAAACGTGAGAGCTTCTTTCGCTGTTAAGCCCTCGCAAGTGAGAGTAGTGAATCCATCCTCAGATGTACCAACTACAGGTTTAAGCCCTTTAGCTTCTAACGCAACTCTGGTGGCGTCAGCGGCTGCCATTTCCTGTGCATCATTTTCATCATATGCCGTCCAAACAGTGTAGCCTGTGTCTTTTTTAGACACGCCGATGTTTTTTAATGCAAATTCAAAAACATTTATAAGAGAGCTTGGGTCAGTTACTGTTGCAACAAGTTTGCCTTCTCTCAATTCGGTTTCATAACTATTCACAAGAATAATTTCTTCTGCCAAAATCTGTGCCCTAGTTGCTTCTTCTGTATTTTCAAAATCATAAGTTCTTGTCGTGAGTGAATATGGATCGTCAGCATGTTCCTCTTCAGCTGGCGCTTCTGCAGTTTCCTCAACAGGTGCATCGGCTTTCTCTTCTGCGATTTCCTCTTCAGCGGCTACAGGTTCTTCGGCAACCTCCTCAATTGGCTCCCCTATAATTTCTTCAACAGATTCCTCAGCTGGTTGATCAACAGATGCTTCAACTGGCTCTGCTGGTTCGTCAACAACAGGTGCTTCCGCAACCTCTTCTTCTGCAGGTTGCTCTAATGTTGTTGGTTCTACTGCTGATTGCTCAACTGTTTCTTCCTCTCTTCCTTCCTCTTCCATTTCTTCTCCTCCTATAAGATTATTTTTATCCACAACTTCTTGTGTTTCTGGATTTATTGCAACACCTCTTTGGTCGTCTGCAAGTTCTGTCAACAATTCGTCGTTTTGACCTTCTCCAACTCGGGTCACTCTGAACACGCCTTTTGTTTTGGCTTTTGTTCTTTCATATACAGGCTCACTCTTTGACGTTCCAAATTGTTCTTGTCTGAATATGCCAGGCTCAGTTTTCGTTCCAATCAAAACTTTTGCAATATCTTTTGGCAAAGAGGCAATTTCAATTTGATCAATGTCATCTTTAGTCACCTTTTCGCCATACAATCTGACATATCTCTTTCCGCCTATTTCCTTTACCTCGGCCTTTGCAACAAACTTGGCACCTGATTTTTTTCTTGTTTGAACAAAGCAATATATCTTGCCAGTTTCGTCGTCCTTTACAAAGTTGTATGCTCTGTAACTCTTTGACTTTCCGCTGCCACCTTCGATTGTGTATTTCCCAAGCCCTGTTTTTGTGTCAAACGCTGGCAATTCATCAAAATATGCTCCATCAAGAATTCTGTTTTCAATATGAATTGTTGTTGGATCCATAAACACCTCCTGTTTATTGTTGTCCATATTATACATCACATCGCCCATCTTGTCAATACCCTTTTTTGAAAAAATGTCGATTTCTTGCCTAAAAATGCAAGTTTTTTTGTGTTTATTTATGCATTTTATCCGTTTTTAATGACAACGCCTCCTGGCGTTCGCAAAAAATGCACCCCATCATGGCAAACAAATTGTCGCACGGTGGCTTTTTTGTCATGTTGAGTGTTTTTTATTGTCATGTTGAGCGTAAGCGAAACATCTCTATTCATCAACTTTTTCGTCAAGGTATGTTGCCATATAGTCAGCCAAGTGAAACAAAAACACAGTTGGGTATTTATAAAAAACCTCACTCAGTATGCTTGAATTTGTTGTTCGTGGGTCAAAACACCCCATGTGCCAATTTATGCACAGTGCCTCCTCACGAGTAAGTTTAAGAAAGCCCGAAAGCATATACACCGATTTTTCTCCATGTCCATAAGGCAAAGAGTCAGCATATTTGTAGTATGGTTTTTGCACCCATTGACCATCAACTTTCACATTGCGCATATCAATAGTATATGTATTCACTTTGCAAATATCATGCAATAATGCAATGATGGCAACGCTTTCTGGCGAAATTTTCTCTGTCCACGCCTCACCATACTCCATCTGCAACAGTTTTAAAAACCTTTTATAAACATTTACACTGTGAAAAGCAAGTCCACCTTCAAAATTGCTGTGTCTTCTTCCTGAGGCTGGCGCAGTGAAAAAGTCAGACTTTTCCAAAAAGTTTAACAGTTCCTCAGAGCCCTCGCGCTCGATGTTGTCATAATAGATTTCCAAAAATTCTTGTTTAATTTCTTCAAGTTCCATAATTTTCCCTCTTATTTTTATATTTTAACTGTATAATACTCCAAAAATCAAATAATAAAGTGCATTTTCAATCTGCATTTGCCCATTTTTTATATAAAAATCGACATCATTTAACATTTCATATATGTTTTTTAGTTGCAACTTTGAAAAGTTTTTGCCAAGTGCCCTTGCCTTTGTGATGGCATATTCTTTGACGGAAAGCAGGTCGGCAAGTTCTTTGTCAGAAAGGTCTGATATGGCTGCAAAAAACAAACGCCTGAAATGGTTTAACACCAAGTTGAAGGTTTTTGTGTCCTTCTCCATCAAATTTAAAAGTTCAACCGCCCTGCTGGCATCACGCTTTGACAAGGCATCCGTCAGTTCGAAAACCGTGAACTCAGTTTCTTTGCAAACGAGTTGGTCGATTGTGCTTGCCGTGATTTCTTCTTCATCCACCACCACAAGTTTGTCCAATTCGTTTTTGATGAGCGAATAATAGTCGCAACATGCGTCAATCAGTTTTCGGCACGCCTCTGGTGTGATGGTTTTGTTTGCGGCTTTAAGTTGGGCGGCAATCAAATCGGAAAGACTTTTTTCATCAAGGCGTTTTGCACTCACCTTTTCTGCCACGATAAAATCAAATTTGTTGAAAAAGTCAAAAATCACCAAACATGTGCTTTCAACAGGTTTTTTAAGATATTCTCGCAGTTTTTTCTTGAAATTTTCGGTTATTTTGGTTATATTTTTCAACAAAACAACTTTTTTGTCGCTTCCCATTGGCAATGTTTCGCAAGAGTTTATTATTGCATCAATGTCAACATTGTCATCATCAAAAACGACAAAATTAAAGTCCTCCATCTGCAAATTGCAGGCACTTTTGATGAGTGCCAAAGCCTTGTCATACAAAAGTATGTCCTCGCCCTGCACCAAATAGCACATCTCAACTTTTTTTGTTAATCTCGACTTTAGAGTTTTCATAATCCCCTCCTTAAAGAGCAAAAAGCAAGACCAAAGTTGTTGCTCCCAAAACAGAGCAACAAGAGGCCTTAACTTTTTTGTTTGAAACAAAATATTTACTCAGCACAAAAATCAGCAAGAAAAATGTTGCCACACAAAAGATGTTTATTGGCGATAAATTTAAAATCAAACCCGTCTGCGAAAAGAATTGTGCCGTTTGAAAGATTAATTTCAACCCAAAACCAGCAATGTTTAACAAAAATCCAAATGGCAAAAACAGAGTGAGCAGCGAGCCAACAAACAAAATTGGATACGCCAAAGAGAAGATTGGAATAATCAGCAAATTTGCAAAGGCAGACAAAAAGTTGAAACTTGTTGACATTGCGGCAAGGAAAGGAAGGATTCCAACCTGAACACTTATTGTCAAGCCAAGATATTTTGCCACGGAGTTTGGAAAGACCTTTTGAAGCCATTTTGAAACAAGTGGGCAAAGAGTATAAATTGCCAAAACACAGAAAAAACTCATTAAAAAGCCCAAATCAAGTGCAAAAAGTGGAAAAATTGTCAAAATAATCAGCCCCGCAAGTCCAAGACTGTTCAGCCCGTCATAGCACTTGCCCGTGCCAATTGTTGTTGACCAGACAAGCCCCATAATCCCCGCTCGCAGAATTGATGGCGAGAAGTTGCACGCATAGGCATACATCCCCAGCAACGCAAAACATATAAGAAAGTTTAACACTCCTTTCACTTTCAGTTTTTTAAGAACAAAGCCCAACAGGGCAAGCAGAAAACTTATATGAAGCCCAGACACCGTCAGCAGATGCACAATACCGGCGGACTTAAAGTTGTTGTAGGTCTCTTTGTCGATGTCACTTTTGTCGCCAAATAAGATGGCGTATGCCACCGCACCCTGCTGGGCACCCATGTTTTTTTTCAGATTTTCCTTGATGCTCATGCGAAAGCGCTCAACCGGAAGAAGTTGGTTTCCCTGAACAACAAAATTCGACACCTCCGCCTCATATGGCGTGCCGTCTCGATAATAAAAACTGTTAAAACTTTCACCATTAAAAAGTTGGGCATTTTCAACCTTTGCATTGAAGGCAATAATGTCGCCCTCTTTAACCTTTCCTGCGCCACCTTTTATGTATAAATTCAAATTTTTTGCGTTTTTTCCGTTTATTTTAACATTTTTTGCAACCACACTGACATCATCATAATAGATGGTCATGTCATCAGTCAGCCTTGCAACCACCTGACTTTCGCCCTCCGGAACGGGCTGTTGAAAGGTGGAAATCCCCACAAACCACCAGCCTATGCCCAAACAAAAAACTGCCAGCACAACCGCCAGCATATTGAAACTTTTTGTCCACAAGCACATGCCGATGAAAACCAACAAAATCAGACAGTCAAATATGATGTATTTTATGTTTCCATCAAAAACAAATTTTGTTGTTGCCAATGCCAACAAAAATGCTAAAAAAGTGTAAAAAAGTGGCCTAGAATTGAAAAATTTTCTTTTAGCGTCCATAAAACACTAAAAGAATAACACAAAATTTCAAATTATGCAAATCTTTTTATGCCTTTCCGCCGTCCGTCTTTCTCATAGGAACACGGCTGAAAAAGTCGCTCACACTCCTTTTGTCAAACACATATTCTCCATGCTTTGCAACAAAGTCCTTCAGCCTGTCATCAACATAGTTTGTGCCCACATTTTCATATCTGTAAAACTCCTCATGCACAACATGGTCAATTTCCATAAACTCCGAGTTTTTCAACGCCACTATTATCAGTTTCTGATTTCCTTTTCTGGAATCGATATGGTCGTCAAAAGACTGGTGATATGGATAGATGCAATACCCCAAAGTTGTGCCTAAAATTCTTTGAGGTTCTGTGACTAGAAATGGCATATTTTGTCCTCCTTTCAAAACTTGTCTATCTATATGATATATTATTTTGAGATGCGAAAATGTGTGAAATTTTGTCATAAAAACACTTTTCTTAAACTCTTAGCAGGAAAAGATTGCAAATAAAAAATAAAAATGATATAATGAAAGGGCTTGGAGATGTATCGAAGTGGTCGCACCGAGCCGCACTCGAAATGCGGTTGTCGAGAAATCGGCACGTGGGTTCGAATCCCACCGTCTCCGCCAATATTGCATGTGCAAACAACTTTTAGCGGTGGGATTAAGCCTTTGGCTTGCAAAACCTTGTTTTGCCGAACCCACGCCCGTGGGCTCGACCCTTCGGCAAGTTAGAAACAATGGGTCTGCGCTATCGCTATCGAATCCCACCGTCTCCGCCAATACAAGAAAACTGATAAAGACTGCTTTTATGAGAACAGCACTTATTGGGATTCGAACGGGCGGAAAAGCAAAGGCAACGGTGTTTGCATTTGCCCGCCCCGGCGTGAAAGCAAGTCCATGACAATGGACGGTCGCGTCAGCGATGCGGAGCGAATCCCACCGTCTCCGCCATCAAAAAAATTTCGCTTTTGCTCATTTTCGCTTAAAAGCGAAAAGTATCGATTTGACGCTGTTTTTTGTCTTTGCCCCGAGTGTAAATCGCACTACGCTGGCGATTTAGGGCAATCGTTTTAATAAGAAAGATGAGGAAAAAATGAATAAAGAAAAATGAGATGTTTACAACAGAGATTTTACAAACACAACAAACGGAATACGAAAAAATCATCATCAACAAGGGCGAACATTTGGCAGATGCTGTCCTAAAAAAAAGCATAGATTTAAAGCCCGGAATAGGTTTTAAAAACTATCGCTAAAACCTCCACCCTGTTTTGTTTGCTTCAAAAAATTTCTCTGAAAGTCATTTGCCCATATCAAAAACCTTGTGATATAATATTTGTGAGGTGTTTTTATGAAATTGATGGTTTTATGTGACAACAACACATTTATTGACAGTTATTTGGTCGGCGAGCCAGCCCTTTCCTTTTACATAGAAAATGGAAAAGACAAAATCTTGTTCGACCTTGGCTATTCCAATGTGTTCAAGTTTAACGCAGAAAAAAGACATATAAATCTTGAAAATGTCAACAAGATTGTCCTGTCACATGGTCATGATGAC
>CANRLJ010000019.1 GCA_947631485.1 uncultured Clostridia bacterium
GCCTGTGGCCATGCTTTTTTGCTATCTTTCCAAGCCTGTCGTATTCAGACTTAAGCCTTGCATGAGTGTCAAAGGTGTCGATGATGTTGAAATTTCGAAACATCTCTGGGCTTTGCCATAGCAAATCCTCTTGAGAGCCTCCACACATCAGCATGACATCAATTTTGTCTTTAAATCTTTCGGCATCCGCAAGATTGTAAACAGGCGTGCCAAACTCACTTTTCAAAATTCTTCTTGAAAAGATACCCTCGATGACCTCGTTTTTTTGAAGCAACATCTTTTCGGCCGCTCTTCCAAGATTGCCATATCCACATATTCCATATTTCATACAAAACTCCTTTTTGACAAATCAAATCACAATTTTTATATGATTAAATTTTTTATCTTTGCCACAAAGAATCCGAAATGTTGGGTTAAAAAAAGACCGCTAGGGTCTTTTTTATTGATTCAGCACACTTTTATTTAAAATGCAACAAACACTCTTAACAAAATGGAGAGTAGGATACACGTCCATCCAACCACCACAGCAACGGCTGAAACTGCTGTCCATCTGCCTGCTTTTTTGTTTTTAAACCATCTTGCAATGCCTTCCAAAACAAGCAACGCTCCCCACATGCCCATCAGGGCCACAAACATTGTTTGAAGGAATCTGCCAGATGTTCCGCCAATTGCACAGCCGATTATAAGGCCTATGAGTGGAACGATGCTGGCAACTGCACAGATGGCTTCTTTTTCTTCTTCTTTGTTTATCTTTTCTCTTTCTTCTGTTCCCTTGTTGTCGGTGTGAGAAACAACCCATTTCTTAACAGATATTGCAAACCAGAAGCTGTAAATTCCAAGCGTGATTATTGTCAGGAACATCCACAACAGATATCTTCCATACAACTGCAATCCGCTGCCGTCAAAGTTGAGTCTTTCGCCGTCAATAACTTGATGCGAACAAGTCCAGCGTTCTTCAAAGCAAATGCTCCAAAGTGATGCAAGAAACAGCGTTTCAATTCTGGCAAACCATGTCAAAATGTTCACGCCCAAAAGGTGATACCAACGCCCATCAAAGTAGGAGTTGCGTTTGTCTTCTGGCGTGTCAGCATAGTGAAGGTGCTTTGTGCGCCATTTTGCAACGCCAACTGACATGAATACCAAATAGTAAACGCCAAGTGTTACAACTGAAAGCAGCCACCACAGCATGTATCTTCCCCAAAATTGGAAGCCATTTCCGTCAAATTCAAGTTGTCTGCCGTTTATGTAAGTGTGTTTTGCCATCCATTTTTCCTTCCAAGTGACCATAAATGGATACAAAATTCCAAGTGTGATGAGTGTGACAAACTTTGCTGCAAGATTTATAAAGAAGTTTGCAAAAGCGCCACCCGTAAACCTGCTTTTTATTGCTGGATCTGTCGTCTGAGCCGTTTGAGGTGTTTCTTCTGTTTTGACAACTTCGGCTTGAGGCGCTTCTTCAGTTTGCGTCTCAGCCTGAACAGTCTCTTCAGTTTTTGCAGTCTTTTTGGTTCTCGCAGCCCTCTTAGGCTTGGCAACCTTTTGTTCTTCGGCTTGAGTTACTTCTTCAACCTGAGCCACTTCTTGAGCCACATCATCGGTTTTCGTTGTTCTTCTCTTTTTTCCTTCCATATTTTTCTCCTTAAACTCATTTTAACCCCTCCCCGGTGGAAATGTCAACCAATTTGATAAATGAATTTTTAAATAAATAAAAAAACTGAATCGAGCATTTCAATTCAGTTTTAAACAAGATTAAAATTTGTGTCCGCACTTCGTGCAAAATTTTGCTTCACGCGTGTTTTTTGACCCACACTCTGTGCAATATTTCACGTCAGGATTTGGTGCGGGTGCACTTTGTGTTTCAACTGTTTCGTTTGGCTGTTTGCCACGTATTCCATTTGAGATGGCGCTTGTGACCTTTTGAATTGCAGGAGATGTTTCATCTGCAAGATAGTTTGCTGTTTCACCGATGACAGGGGCAACTGTGCTTGCACCATATGCGGCTATTTCGCGTGCATGAGCAAAGAAGGAAGCATACACACCAAAAGCAAGCATACCCAAACCAAGCATCAACAAAATTCCGCCACCAGCAAAGAAGCCGACAGCCGAAGAAAATCCTTGTCCCACGACTGGCGTCTCGGGGTCAAGTGGTTTTTCAACTGTTTTGCCCATTGACGTGAAGCCCAAAATTAACAAGACAATGCCGACAATCGCGAAAACTGCTCCAACGCCCAAAAGCACATATCCTATTTTTTGAAGTTTTGTTTTAACCTTTTGATGGTTTGCCTCGTTTACATATTTTCCATTAAGTTCTGCCATAATTTTCTCCTTTTTATTTGTCCACCTCAACAAATTTTTGTCCGCATTGTGCGCAAAAAATCGCATCGCTTTCGTTTTTTGTTCCACACTCGCTGCAATATTTGACAGCGTTTGTTGGCTGTTTGTTTTCTGGCGTCTTCATCGATTTGGCAAGACCTGTCACACCCATAATCACGCCTGCCGTTAAAAGAGCATCGCCTATTTTTGACCTTGTTGACCTTCTTCTTGAAGGTTTAAAATCATTTAAATCGTTCATAAGGACATTTTAACAAACCCCAGCCGCCAAGTCAAGCAATTTAACAACGATTTTATGGTGCTCCCGTCAGGACTCGAACCCGAACAAATGGTTCCGAAGACCATTGTGCTATCCATTACACCACGAGAGCAAAGAATTATTTATTTAGTTTTTAGTTTATGAACCATTTGTTCATAAGGGCCCCACAAAATTGGGAAATTTTGAGGAAGCGGAGCGAGCAAGCAGAAGCGGAAATGTGCGACAATGGAAGCACTTGGAGCGGCAAGGCTTGCTGAGCAGAACATTTTGCTTTTATATTATAGCACATTTATTTTTCTTTTTAAAGCAAATTTTTGAAAAGTATGTTCTTTACTTGCTTTTTTTTGTTTTTTTGTTTAAAATAATTTTTGATTAGGAGTTTTCTTATGAGCGATAATTCAAAAAAATCTAAAAAAGGTTTAATTATTTGCCTTGTTGTATTCACGATTTTGGGTTATGCAGGAGGGGCTGCCATTTTGTATTTCACCAAAAAGGTGGACATTGTGGAGTGTTTGACACAAGACTATGCCTTTGTTGGCGCAGGTGCAGGACTCATTTTGGGGATTCTTGCCTATCTTTTCACTCGACCAAGAAAGATGCGCTCATCAACAAACCCAAAGACCACAGGAAAGACTTCGGGCGGCGAGGAAATGGATTTGGCATACAATGCCGAGTGGCTGCATCCAGACGACATTAAAAACAAGTTTGGGCTTATTGCAACAACATGGTCACAACTTCCTTCTTTGAAAAAGACGGGTATCGTTTTCAGAAACACCATTGAGGGAAGCAAATATCAGATTGCCATGAAAGACGAATATCACTGTCTTATCATCGGAACAACCGCTTCTGGTAAAACTTCGCTTGTGCTTGTGCCAAGCATAAGGATTTATGCGCACTCTGGCGAAAAGCCTTGCATGGTCATCTCCGACCCAAAAGGCGAGCTTTTCACCTCAACAAGCAAAATCTGCGAAGATGAGGGGTATAGGGTTTTGACTCTCGACCTTAGAGACCCATTTTCTTCCACAAGATGGAATCCTATGGACCACGCCTTTGACCTCTATCACAAAGGCAAAAACTGTTCCAAAAACATAAAGAAGTGCACAGATGGAACAAAGCCAAGACAGGCGGGTTTCCAAGAAATTCCGGGCGAAACATATGGCAAGGAGTGGTTTGGTTTTGAGGGCGTTGCATATCCAAACGAAGACCAACTTCGCGTGGCAGTTAAGAGTGCAGAGCAAGTTTATTGCGACTTGGCACAAAACGAACTCCGTGAAATCTGCAACACCATTGCGCCAAAATCTCCAAAAGCCTCCGACCCAACATGGGAAGAGGGTGCACAGGACTATTTGTACGGCTGTGCATTGGCAATGCTTGAGGACAGTTTAAATCCAGAACTTGGCATGACTCGTGAAAAATTTAATTTCTTCAACCTCTACAAAATTGCAACATATCGTGACCCGGATGCAGAAGCACCTTTTGAAACAGTCAGAAAATATTTGTTGCAGGGGCGTGATGAAGCAACATCTGTTGTTCCAAACCTGACATCGGCGGTCATCAACAACGCTCCAAACACAACCAAATCTTATATTGGTGTGTTAAACGGCAAGATTTCATTTATGAACGACATCGGCATTTCCTACCTCACCTCACAAAGCGACATCAATTTCGATGACTTCACAAGCAAACCAACAGTGTTCTATCTTATTATTCCAGATGACAGAGAAGAGCGTCACAATCTTGCAATCTTGTGTTTGTCACAACTCTACAAAAGACTTGTTGACAAGGCAAACACCTATCACAGCAAAAAATTGCCAAATCACGTTTATTTCATCTTGGAAGAATTTGGTAACTTGCCACCAATTCCAAAGTTTGACAGCATGATCACCGTGTCGCGTGGACGTAACATTTTGTATGAGATGGCCGTTCAGTCCTACACGCAACTTGAAACAAAGTATGGGCAAGATGCAGCCAAGACAATCCGTGGAAACTGCAACGCACAAATCTACATCGGAACCGACGACCAGCCAACGCAAGATGCCTTTTCGAAGATGTGCGGTGAAGTGCAACTTATTCACGAAGAAACCAATGTTTCAAAGAGCACCAAAAACACAGACGATATAAACAAGACAACCAATGTTCAAAGAACAACTCGTGCTTTGATTACTCCATACGAACTTGGACAACTTGCATTTGGTGAAGTTATTGTCAAACTGTTCAGATATAACCCTATTCGTCTTAAACTTACGCGTTATGACCAAGTGCCATTTTTCTATAAGAAAGACGCAGTAAGACAGGTGGGCATCATGAAGAGTTTGGACACGCAAAAAGTTTACTATGACATCAAGATGAGAAACAGCAAAGTGATTAAAAACACAAATCCATTTGATTTCTAATAAAAAGAAAAGACAACTCGTCTTTTCTTTTTTTTGCAAAATATTGGCAAAAATTTGCAATAAAACATAATAAAACATATGGAAAATCTTTATAATGACGAAATGTTGCCGTCAGATTTTGAACAGATTGCAAGGGCTTACTCCAAGTCTTTAAAGGAAAGGGGGTTTGTTTTTGTCAGATTGGAGGAAGAGGAATTCAACCTTCTTGTTGATGAAATCTTTTTGATAATCGCAAAGGTGCAGGCATGCCTCAAAAAATTGAGCCAATTTTTGAATTCGCAAATTTTACAACAGAGTTTGGAAGAGAGCGAAAATAAACTTGAAAAAACCTTTGGAAAAGTCAAAAAACACAAATTTGAGTGCAAAGAAGAGCCAAATATGGCCTTTTTGACCCTGATTTCGCTTGAAAATTTGCTCTTATTGAAGTTGATGATGCTTTCGGTGAAGAGTGAGCAGTTGGAGGTTTGCGGAAACATTGCCATAAACATTGCAAGTATATTTGCAAACAGTTTTGATTGTGATGGCTTTAAGTTGATTTGACATCCTCATACTGTCTTTCAATCCAAGTCATGATTAAATTTAGGACAAACTGCTTTTCCTCTTCGGAGAGCGGCTTGTTTTTTTGAATTTTCCACCACTTTTCCATGCAACTCCGACAACAAGTTGCAGTGGCGTGCTGCGCGATGAAAACCGGATGCCCCTTCATTGGTGTTTGGCTGCCGTCATTTTTTGGTTGAGCGGGAGCAAGCCGAGTGTTTATGAAATCGATGGCGTGCTGACGAATTTTTTGCATGCCTTTTTCATCAATATACAAAATTTCCTTGTTTTTAAGTCTAAAACGCGCTCTAAAAGTGGATTTTTTCAATTTTTCAAGACAATAATCAATGTTCATAACAATATTTTATCACACAATTTGCAAACTTTGAAAACAAAATTTGACACCAAACTGCACAAAAAGTTATAATTAAGCAGGAGAGTGTTATGGAAAAGAAAGACGCAAAAGTTGTTGTTTTGGCATCAAACAACAATCATAAAATAAAAGAATTCAGGGAGATGTTTCCAAACTGCACTATTGTTTCCATGGCGGAGATTGGTTTTGTTGATGAAATTGAAGAAACCGGAACGACCTTTCTTGAAAATGCCACCATAAAAGCCAAGGCGGTTGCGGATTTTTTGAAGAAGAAAAAGATAACAGCCAGCGTTGTTGCAGATGACAGTGGACTTTGTGTGGATGCTCTTGGCGGAAGGCCGGGAGTTTACAGCGCAAGATATGCCGGACAGCACGATGATGCGGCAAACAGAAAAAAATTGTTGGAAGAGTTGGACGGAAGAAAAGACCGCTCTGCACACTTTGAGTGCTGCATTGTGCTTATCACTCCAAATGGCGAGTGCAAGCATGTGGAGGGCAGAAGTGATGGCACAATCCTGACAAAAGAGGTTGGCAAAAACGGTTTTGGGTTTGACAGTTTGTTTTTCTCGGCAGATTTAAAAAAGAGTTTTGCCGAGGCGACAAGCCAAGAAAAGAACTCTGTTTCTCACAGAGCGAGGGCGATTGAGAAACTGAAAAAAATAATATAATATTTATTTTGTTTTGTAAGAATAAAAATTTGTGATAGAATAAAAGCAAGGAGAGATATGAAAAAACTGATTGTGGTCTTGTTGTTTGCTTGCATGACGCTGTTTTCTGGCGTCATACTTTCTTCGTGCGGAGAAGATGCGGGAAACAAAACCATAACTGTCACAGATGCCAGCGGGCTGACCGAAATAAGAATAAGAGACATCGGCAGAGACAAAGATGTATATCTGGAAGGTGTAAATGGCAGATTTACAGTTTCATATCACGCAAATTTGAAAGTTGAAATAAACGCAAGTGTTTATGGCGTGGACTTTTCCAATCTTGTGGTTGAGGTCAACGGCACGGATTATGTCACGGGAAACGGAATATTTGACACCAATCGCGACTATGATGCCTACAGCCCTATTGCAGAAAAAGGCAGTTTGTATTATGGATACTTCACTTTGCCATACATAGAAAGCAATGTGAATATAAGAATTTCAAATGTCAGAAAGGTGTCCTCAATTTTCACTTTTGAGGGAGAAAATTTGGAAGAGACGCAATCTTATTTGCAACACACACAAATAAACCTAAATCCAAACACAGAAGAATATGTCAACTTGTATGAATTTTTGTCTGACGAAACCACATCAAAGAGTGTTGCAAGAGAATATGACTACACCTTAGACCCAGCTGAAAACAAATATCGTGCGTTTAAACTTAAGTTTGACGGCGTAAATCCTTTTGAATTCAACGACATTGTTCCGTTTAGCGTCTCTTCGGGTGACAAAACTTTTGACGAGGTCAGTTTGGTTGCTTGTGAAGGGTGCTTCATTGTGGATTTGGGCGCACAGTCAATTGGTGAGGAAGAAGTTTATAATATTGTTGTGGATTTCTCCGGCGTCACACTCAGAAATTTTGATGTTTCACTACCTGAGGCAAACAAGACCTTTTCTGTTGAGGCATCTCAGATGACAGTTGACATTCTAAATGTGGGCGATTTTGCTCTCACTCTGACCAAAAACATGGAGGACGCTGTTGACGAGGTGACAGCCGACTATTCCGAAATGGAGGTTTTGGCAAACGGCACTGCATTGGTGTTTGACGAAGAGAGCGGAACATACAAATTTCCTGAAAACCTGTATTCTCCATATGAAACTGAGTTTGGTGGAGAGGTTTTTGACATAAATGTGCGTGGAATAAAATATAAGAAGGGCGAAGAAGAACTCCAGCCAATCGTCCTAAACTGCAACTTGTCGGACATCAGCATAACAAAAGAGAGCATGAACCTTAGGATGCACCTTGCTTCTGACACAGAAAACTTCTTGCCATTTGGGTTGGATGCCGAGGGAAATGTCATTGGTCTTGATGGGCAAAAATATGTCATTTCTTGGGAATTTGTTCATGACGAAGAGAACAACTATCACACCGTGATACTGCCATATGATGTTGAATTTGCCGTGGAAGGCTCTGAGGATGTTTTGTTCAACCTTTCAAATGTCTTGCCAGCAGACAACACTGACCTTGCCGAAAATGTCTTCACAAAGCAGATTGGCGACGACACTTTGCGAGCAACATACAACACAAACACAAGACGATTTGACAAATTTGAGCTTGAGTTCACTTGTCATGCAGAGCCTGACGAGGTTGAGGGAGATGAAACACAAAAAAGCATGTCCTTTGCTGTTAAAGTTAAGCCATACAACAAAAACCTTGACCTGATTTTGGGCTTTGATGACGACACAGCAACTTATGAGGCGGCAATATATGATGCCTCAAACCCATTGACAGATTGGAGTTCTTTGTCAAAAAATTCGCCACTGACGATGCAGGTTAGAGAGGGGCAACTTATTGCAATCAAAATCACATCAAGCAGCGAAATTGATTATTCAATGTATGACATAGAAAGACAAGCTGTTGCTGTTTTGATGGACGGTTTTGAGGATTTGTCGAAAGACTCACAAATCATATATGTCATCAAATTTAGGGTCACAGACTTGTATGAGGAAACAAACCAAGAGTTTAAGTTGCTTAAAAATTATGAAACAAAAGAATAACACAAGTTTTTTCGCACGCGTGTATGATGTTGTGAAGAATATTCCTGCGGGGAAGGTTATGACCTATGGCCAAATTGCCAAGGTTTTGGGCGCCCCCAGATTTTCTCAAATTGTTGGCTTTGCCTTGCACCAAAACCCCGACCCGAAGCATATTCCTTGCCATAGGGTCGTCAATCGTTATGGAGAAATTTCCTCAGCATTTGCATTTGGAGGAGCAAACCAACAACGCAAACTTTTGGAGGCAGAGGGCGTCACCTTTGAAAATGACAGAGTTGACCTTTCAAAGTTTCAGTTAAACACTCTTGATTTTATCAAATATTAAATTTCAACCAAATAAAAAAGTTTATTAAAATTCTTGACAAAAAAAATTTAATATGATAAAATGCAAGAGCAATATGGGGGTGTGGCTCAGTTGGTAGAGCATCTGCCTTGCAAGCAGAGGGTCAGCGGTTCGAATCCGCTCATCTCCACCAATTGTGTCTTTAAGAACACGGCATACACAATATGTTGTGTTCTTTTTTATTAAAATTTTGTTTTGTGCAAATTTTGTGACGAAATTCTAGTCAAAATTTATGGCATTAGTGACGATTTCTTGAGTAGAAAAAAGAAGGCTTATGCCTTCTTCTGGAATTTGCCGTCCTTTTTATGTACCACAAACTTTGTGTCATTTGATGTTGAAAGTTCTTTAACGCGATTCATTGCATCTTCTTTTGTGGCAAAGGTTGCGATAGTTCTTTTTGCGCCATCTTTCTTTATTGCCCAGTTTCTTGCTTCTTTGTCATATATCACACGATAGACGCCCTTTTTGGTTTCTTCTGCTTTTGCAGGGGCCTTTGTTGTTGTTTTTGCAGGGGCTTTTGTTGTTGTTTTTGCAGGGGCTTTTGTTGCAGTTGTTTTTATTGTGGATTTGGTTGTTTTTTGCGTTGCGGCTTTTGTTGCAGCAGGTTTCTTTGCAGGCTTTGCAGATTCCTTTGGTTTGCTTGCCTTTGTCGTTTGCTTTGGCTGTGCCTTTGTTTGAGTTTTTTGCTCTGCAGGTTTTGCCTCTTGTTTTGCTTCTACTGGCTTTGTTTCTTCAACTTTTTCTTGTTTTGTTTCCTCTTTTTTCTTTTTCTTAAAAAACCACATAATGTGCCTCCAATTTGATTTATACAATCATTTTATAACATTTCAAAAAATTTTGCAAAAAGATTTTTAAATATTTTATAAAATTTTTAAAATCGTTTCTATTTAAAAACCTTTTGTGTTATACTTGGAATAAGCGGGTTTGTAAATGAAGAAGAATATAATTGAGATACGCGACTTAAAAAAGAGTTATGGGGATGTCAAAGCGGTTGATGGAATTTCCTTTGATGTGCAGGAAGGAAGTCTTTTTGCCTTTCTGGGTTTGAACGGAGCAGGAAAGTCAACCACCATAAACATGATTTGTTCAATCTTAAAAAAAGATAGTGGAAAAATTTTTATTAACGGTCTTGACCTTGATACCAGTCAAAATGATGTGAAGTCTTTGATTGGTGTTGTGTTTCAAAACTCCACATTGGACAGAGTTTTGTCTGTTAAAGAAAACCTGACCGCAAGAGCGGGGTTTTATGGGCTTTCAGGCAAACAGTGGAAGAGGCGCTTGGCAGAACTTACAGAACTTCTTGACCTTGACAGCATTCTGAAAAAACCTTTCAAAAATTTGAGTGGTGGACAAAAGAGAAGGGTTGATATTGCCAGAGGCCTGATCAATCTTCCAAAAATTTTGGTGCTTGACGAACCAACCACAGGTCTTGATCCACACACAAGAAAGAAGATTTGGGAGCTGATTGATTCGCTCAGAGTGCAGCGCAACATGACTGTCTTTTTGACCACCCACTATATGGAAGAGGCGGACAAAGCAGACAGAGTTGTTGTTATTGACGAAGGACACATTGTTGCAAACGACACTCCACACAATTTGAAGAATCAATATGCAAGCGATTATATAAAAAATTATATTGCAAAAGACGAAGAGTTTGAAAAGATCTTTGGCGACAAAGCGGTTTACAGTGGAGATTGTTACAGGATAAATGTTAAAGACAGTGAAGAGGCCAGAGAACTTATTGAGACACACAAGGAATACTTCAAAGACTTTGAAGTGTTGAAAGGCGATATGGATGACGTCTTCTTAAATATCACAGGAAAAAAGTTTGGAGAATAGTATGAACAACAAGAAAAGAAGCCTGTGGATTCCACTTAAGGCACTGGTTTCAAGAAATGTAAAGCTTTTTATGAAAGACAAGATGATGGTGTTTTTCTCTATGTTGGCACCCGTTATTGTCCTACTTTTGTATATCCTTTTTTTGGGGAAGATGCAAGTTACAAACATCAAGAGTGTGATGGAATCAACCGAAGAGTTCAAGCAGTTGCTTGCAGGAGTTTCTGAGGCAGAAAAATATTCTGCCATACAGATGATCATCAACAACTGGATGATTG
>CANRLJ010000020.1 GCA_947631485.1 uncultured Clostridia bacterium
CACCTGTGGACAAGTGATCAATCTTGTCGGCAACTCCGCAAGCATTTATGGCACTCACGCTGTCGCCACCGCCTACGATTGTATATGCATTGCTTTTTGCCACTGCCTTTGCAATCTTCACCGTGCCCTTTTTAAAGCGGTCGTCCTCATATTTGCCAACAGGGCCGTTCCAAACAATTTGTTTTGCATTTTTAATTTCCTGAGCAAAGAGTCTGATGCTATTATTGCCAATATCAAGGCCTTTCATGCCATTGTGTATTTGACTTGTTCTGACAACTCTTCCACTTTCAGTCAGACACACATGGTCAACAGGAAGCAAAATTTTGATGCCTTTATGCTCGGCGTCAAACAAAATCTTTTTTGCGTTTTCAATTTGGTCATTTGCCAAGATGCTGTCTCCCACGCCCTTGCCCATGGCCTTTAAGAATGTGTAGGCCATGCCGCCGCCAATTATTATTGTGTCTGCTTTGTCCATAACATTGTTTATGAGGTTTAGTTTGTCCTCAACTTTTGCCCCACCAAAGATGGCAACAAATGGGTGTGCAGGCTTTTCAAACGCCTTGTTGAACACCTGAATTTCTTTTTCAATAAGAAAGCCAATGGCATTTGGGAGTTTTAGGGCAATCCCATAGTTTGAAGCGTGTTTTCTGTGTGCAACGCCAAAGGCATCGTCGACATAAAAGTCTGCCAATGAGGCAAGTTCTTTGACAAAATCGGGGCTGTTTTTTTCTTCTCCAGCGTTGAAACGCAGGTTTTCAAGCACAAGTATGTCGCCATTTTTCATGTTTTTCACTGCGGCTTTAACCTCTTCGCCAACAGTCTTGTTGCAGAATTTGACCCTGTTTGGAAAATATTTCATAAGCACAACGGCAACAGGAAAAAGTGAGAGAAATTTGTCATATCCATTTGGGCGGCCAAGATGAGAGCAGACAATCAGTTTTGCGCCTTGTTCTTGCAAATATTTGATTGTTGGAATTTCCGCCTTGATGCGCGTGTCATCCAAAATGTCTCCCCAGTTGTCAAGAGGAACATTAAAGTCGCATCTAAGCAGTATTTTTTCGCCTCTCAAATTTTTTAAATCTCTTATCGTCCTTTTCATACTCCACCCACTTTTACTTCTTTATTAGTTTACAACATTTGCAAAGATAAAGCAAATTTTTTAAATAAAAAACTCCTGCAAGATGGCAAGGCACTCGTCTAGGTCCGAGCAGTTTGCAAGTTTAAGTCTTATTGTGCTTGCCATTGGCAAATCTTTGGCATACCACAAAAGGTGTTTTCGGATGTATAATTTAATCCAATTTTCTTCAAAATGTTCCCTCAAAATGTTTATATGCGTTTTTATTGCGTCAAATTTGTCTATGTTTTGTCTTTCTTTAAGTTGTGCAAAAATCCAGGGCCTGCCCAAAGCACCTCTTCCAATCATAACTCCGTCAACTTTTGTCTTTTTCATCTCTTCCAAACTTCCTTTGTCCACGACATCGCCGTTTCCAACCACAGGAATCGTCAGTTTGGCTTTCAGCGAGGCGATGGCATCATAGTCGGCATGGCCACTGTAACCTTGCTCCACCGTTCTGGCATGAAAAACAACATAGTCCGCACCAGAATCTTGACACATCCTTCCAAATTCCAAAAAATTGGGGGATTTGTTTCCTTTCCTAAACTTAACCGAAAGAGGCCTGTTGATGTTTTTCTTCACTGTTTCAATTATTTTGCTGGCAAGGATTGGATTGTCCATCAAGGCAGCACCCTCTCCGTTTTTCAATATCTTTGGTGCTGGGCAGCCCATGTTTATGTCAAATGCATCAAACTTTTGCAGAAGTTTGCTTTTCACTGCCCTTTCAAAATATTCTTCCTCATGTCCAAAAATTTGTGCTATTTTGTGCTTTTCTTCTGGCGAAGTCAAAGTCATAAACTCCGTTTTTTGCGGATTGTGTGCCATTGCACGCACGGAAAGCATTTCGGTGGTTGTTGAGTCTGCGCCAAAAGCAGAACAGACAGCCCTAAAGCCCACATCCGTCACCCCTGCCATTGGTGCAAGCATAATTGGAAATTTATCAAAATTCATCATCCCACAAGCTCCTCAAAAGTAAAACCGTCAATGGTTTTGTAGATGTTCATCTCAAGTTCTTTGGCTGGCAATAGGTCAGTCTTATACTTGTCGCCAACAACCAAAATGTTTTCTGGCTTCAACCCTTCGCTCTTCATAATTTTTTTGTAGAACTCTCCCTTTTCTTTTTCGGCAGAGTTGTCATCATTTGAATATATCTTTTTGAAGATGTCAAGGTCAATCCCATACATCTTTGCTCGCTGCTGTATTTCTGTGATATGCGAGTTTGAAACAATATAAAGATTTCCAAGTTTGCAGCATTTTTTCAACTCTCTCATCGACACGCCTCTGCCAGCCTTCGCCTCGGGTTGCACCTCCAAGCCTGTGTGAAAATCTGTCCAAGCCTTTGATGTTCCCTCAAAATCCATCAAAATTTCTTTTATGTGCCGATAGACATCTTTTCCGTGTTTTCCGCATCCATATTTTTTCAAGATTTGTCGCCTTTCCTCCTCAGACTTATAGCCAAAATGCTCGTTGAAAAAGTTGAGCGCCAAGTCTTGATAGGCGTCAATCTTCACACCATAATAAAGGGTGTCGTCAAAGTCAAAAATAAAGCATTTGAC
The DNA here is from genome assembly GCA_947631485.1 of uncultured Clostridia bacterium. Taxonomy (GTDB): domain Bacteria; phylum Bacillota; class Clostridia; order Christensenellales; family UBA1242; genus Caccovivens. The sequence goes on from CANRLJ010000020.1 coordinate 2,671, forward strand.
CTTGTTTTTCAAAAGATTTGGGTCGTCATTTACATTTGCAATCCAATCCTTTTTCTTGTAGAGGAAAATGTAAACCGGCAAAGCACAGATGTCTGGCAGAGCAATTATGAAATAGCACAAAAAGATGTTGTCAGGCAAAAATCTGGCAATGAAGCACAGCCCGATAAACACCAAAGTTTCAATTATCTCCAAGACAAAATGAACGGTGTTTTTGCCTCCCAGCCTCAGCATGTATGACGAAAAATTCCAGATGACAAATCGAAGCAGCGCAAGCAGTGCATAGCATGGCACAACAGAAAACATCAAAGAAAAATACTGTTTGTTGACACCCAAAGAAATTGGATATATCAGCACCATTGTTGAGATGAAATAAAACGCCCAAATTATCAGCGTGCCAAATATAGAATATTTTGCATGCATCTGTGCCCTATCAAACTTGTTTCGCCCCAAACTTCTGGCAATTCTGACACATGTGACGTTTACAAATGCATAAAAGACTCCATTAAAGACATCAAGGACATTTTCAAGATATGAATAGGTGTTCAGCATGGCGTCAGACATCCTGAGCAGAAGAACGCTGATGGCAAAATAGCCTATTTGCCAAACAAATTCAACGCCCAGATTCAACAAAATCAGTTTCCACTGCGCTGCGGTCAGTTTTATCTTTTCTGGCAGCAAGATGTTGATTGAAACGACCTTGTTCTTCAACAGGACAATCAAACAAACCACAATGGTCACGCAAATGGCAAAGATATACACCAACGCAATCCAGTTCAGATAATAGATGCCAGCACCATAAAGCACTGCAAACCCCAGCACAACCAAAATGTATGTAAGGCTCTCGCTGAAAAACTGCAATTTGTAAATTTGAAGTTGTTTCAATATTTCAATCAAATATTCCTTCAGCCCGCACAAGAAAAAGTCCAAGCACATCAAATAATAAAATGTGTAATTGTCTGGGATGAAACCTGTTATGGTTTGCATGATAAATTTTGGAAACGCCACCAAAAACACTGTGAAAAGCGCCATGAAAATCATGTTGAGTTCGTTTCCAATCTTAACATATTTCTTCACACGATATTTTGAATTGATGCTCTGGTTCACCATAGTGCCGATGGACTCGCCAATGCCAAAAGAAATCAAACTTGAAAAACAGTTTATGGCAAGCACAGCATTTAAATATGTAAGTTCTTTGACCTGCAATAAATTTGCCAGAACGGCAATTATACACATGAGAATTGCTGTTCCAACATATTTGAAGAGCAAATATTTTGCTTCCTTTATGGTGTTCCAAAAATATCTTCCAAAGTCTTTAAGTTTTTGGGCTTTCATACTGCGATTGTATCACATTTTGGTCAAACAGTCCAACAAAAAGTTTACCTGCAAACAAAAAAAAGACACAAATGTGTCTATTTTTTGTTTTTATTTGCCTTTTTCTTTGACTCTTTTTCTTCCTTCTTTCTTTGATGTTTTTCTTTGGATTTTTGTATTGCAACTTTAAATCCATCTTTTTCAAGATCAATCTTTGTGTCCTCTTCCCTCACTTTTTCAACACGCTTAGGAAGTTTTGCCGCAACAACAGGCATTTTGACATTGTCTTTGCGCTCGCGGACTTCAAGTTGATTGTAAGGAATAGAAATCTTGTTTCTCTTAAATTCGTTGTAAACATTTTCCATTATGTAATAATAAACATCCCAATAATCCGAGCCATCGCACCAGCAGTTTGCAAAAAATCTGATGCTGCTTGCTTCCAAAGTCTTCAAGCGGCAAAATGGCTCTGGGTCAAGATACACTCTGCCGTCACTCTTCATGACATCGGTGACAATCTTTTTCACCTTTTCAACATCTGTCTCATATGCCACATCAAAACTGAAGTCAACACGCCTCTTTGGATATCCTCCAAGGTTTGTGACAGTGCTGTTTATTATGCTTGAATTTGGCAGCGTGACCTTTCTGTTGTCAACAGTAATCAAGGTTGTAAACATAAAGTTTATGTCAGTGATGTTTCCTTCAACGCCGTTTGTTATGATGTAGTCGCCTTTCTTAAACATGTGGCTTGAAATGATGATGATTCCATTTGCAACGTTTGCAATGGCACTTTCCAAAGCCATGCCGACAGCCAATATGACTGCACTAAATGCGGTGAGAATTCCTGTGATGTTCACTCCAACATTTGACAACAACATCAATATAAGCACAAGCCACAACACAAATTTCAATATTGTGCAAATAAATTGCTGTGCAATCTTTTCCATCTTTGTCTTTGACAAAAGTTTTCTTGTCAGGGTCATGACAACTTTAATGACGATGACACCAATTATGAGTATGGCACAAAACCATACAATCTTCATGTAATGATCTGGATTTGTGAAAAAGTCTGTTATACTTCTCCAAATTCCGTTCCAATCCATAATTTTCTTCCTCCTTAAATCTCAAGAATATCCAACACTTCTTTGATGGCTTTCATTGCTTTGTCCATCTGCTGTTTGGTGTGAGTTGCTGTGTAACTTGTCCTCAAAAGCGCCTTTCCAGGAGGTGTTGCAGGCGTTATCACTGGGTTTACATAAACTCCGCGGTCAAGCAACATCTTGCAAGCCATAAACGCCTTTTTGTCGTCGTATGTGTAGATAGGAATTATTGGTGTTGTGCTGTCAATTATCTTAACTCCCAGCCTCTTCAACCCATCTCTCATATAGTTTGAAATGTTTGTCAAGTTTTGAACACGCTCTGGCTCTCTTTCCAAGATTTCAAGTGCCTTGGTTGCACAAGCAACAGAAACTGGTGTGATGCTTGCGCTGAAGATGTATGGTCTTGAAGTGTGCTTCACATAGTCCATAACGCGCTTTGTTGTTGCCATATATCCGCCCAAACTTGCCAAAGACTTTGAAAATGTGCCCATGATTATGTCAACTTCGTCCTCAAGGCCAAAATATTCGCCCGTTCCGCGTCCATGTGCGCCCAAAACGCCAAGTCCGTGTGCGTCATCAACCATGATTCTTGCACCATATTTGTGTTTAAGTTTGACAAGTTCTGGAAGTTTGCAGATGTCTCCGCCCATGCTGAACACGCCATCTGTGACAATCAAAATTCCGGCAGAACTTGGAATTTCCTTCAATTTGTTTTCAAGGTCTTGCATGTCGCTGTGATTATATCTTATCATCTTTCCAAATGAAAGGCGGCATCCGTCATAGATGCTTGCGTGATTTTCTCTGTCACAAACAACATAGTCATTTCTTCCAACAATGGCACTTATGATGCCCAAATTGGTTTGAAAGCCCGTTGAAAATGTCATAACGGCTTCTTTATGCAAAAACTTTGCCAATTTTTCTTCCAATTTGATATGTATGTCAAGTGTTCCGTTCAAAAATCGGGAGCCAGAGCAGCCTGAGCCATACTTTTTGATGGCGTCAATGCCCGCCTGGATGACCTCTGGGTGAGATGTAAGCCCAAGATAGTTGTTTGAGCCAATCATAATTGTGTCATGACCTTCCATGACAACCTGTGTGTCTTGTCCTGAAGACAATTCATGAAAGTAAGGGTATATGTTTAATTCTCTTGCTTCGTCATAATTATGTCTTTCTTCAGTTTTCTTAAAAATGTCCATAACCAAACCTCAACAAAAAACAATACTATGAAAATTATAAAATATTTCTTTGCTAAAATGCAAACAAATTGATAAACTTTTTCAATTTCCTTTCCCGAGCTTTTTCAGTGTGGTGAGAAATAAAAAAACATTTGTTTTCAACTGTTTTTCAAATTTTTGATTGAAGTTTTGCAATTTATGCTATAATAGAAATATAAAAAGGAGAAAAGTATGAAAAATTTGGTTGCTTATTTTTCTGCCAGCGGCACAACAAAAAAAGTGGCAGAAAAACTTTCAAAAGTGGCAGAGGCAGATTTGTTTGAAATTGTGCCAAAAGTGCCATACACAGACGCAGATTTAAATTGGATGGACAAAAAAAGCCGTTCAAGTTTGGAGATGGCAGACAAAAGCTCTCGCCCAGAAATTGTGCGCAAGGCTTTGGACACATCAAAATATGATGTCATCTATTTGGGCTTTCCTATTTGGTGGTATGTCGCCCCAAAAATCATAAACACTTTTTTGGAAGGTTATGATTTTTCGGGCAAGACAATAATTTTGTTTGCCACTTCTGGTGGCAGCGGATTTGGTCAAACGGCAAAATTCTTGCAGTCAAGTGCACCAAAAGCCACAATCAAAGCCGGAAAACTCTTAAACGGAAATCCAAGTGAATCCAGCCTCAGTGCGTGGGTTAAAGAGCTGAAACTCTGAAAATGAAGAATCCTTGATTAAAAAAGAGGAAATATGGCAAATTATTTTAAAAAAGTGTTAAACGACAAATCTCTTGTTGAGCGATATAGGCAGGTTCATGAATATGAGGTTGCTCATGGCGGCCACGCCCATCATGATTACAATCATGTTGTCAACGTTGCAACTTATTGTGAAAAAATTTTGAAGTCGCTAAATTTTGACGATGAATTTGTTTCTGAGGCAAAAATAGCCGCACTGTTGCACGACACCGGCGCTCTGCAAGGAAAAGAAAATCATGCGCAGAGAAGTTTTGAATTTGCCAAAAAATATTTAAAAGAAAATAATATTCATCTAAAAAATGAAAATTTGGTATTGGAAGCAATCAAAAATCACAGCGACGGCTTTGAAACAGACAACATAATTCAACTTGTGTTGATTTTGGCGGACAAAATAGACTTAAAAAAATCGAGGGTCAGCGATGCCGGAAAACAAGTTGAAGGCATGCGACAATGTCAGTATATAGACGACATACAGTTTGAAATTTCAGATGGCAACTTCATGATAAATTTTGTCTGCGACAAAAAGATGAATCTGGAAGAACTCAACAACTATTATTTCACGAAAAAGGTTTTCAAGGCAATCCAATTTTTCTCAAACAAACTCTCCCTAACCCCCAAAGTTTGCATCAACAACAATCCGTGGGAAGAGTTTTATAGCGCAAATTGACAAAAATACTACACAAAACAGTTTTCATGCAGATTTTCCGCTATCGCCCTGGCAATCAGATTTCTATCACACACAAAAAGTGGTCTGAAGGCGTGATTTTTGTTTCAATATACTGACTTTTAATCTTTGTGGCTTTTGGCACCAAAATGTTGTCTGTGCGTTTTCCGTCTGTTGTGGTTATTTCGTCAAAACAAAATCTGTGAGTGCTTTGCAATTTGTCCAATACCCTTACAAGTTCAGACGAACCCAAAACCGCATTGAAATCACCGCAAACAATGGCGTCATTTTTTATCGCATCTTTTTGAAATTCAATAAAATAATCCTTAAAATCCACAATTTTTTCATTAAAACGGTGAAATGGCAAAAATTGAGTGGAAATAAAGTGATGCCGTTTATGGTGGCAGAAATATAGCCCTTGTCATGCGAAGAATATGAGCCTTTTTCAGTTGTTTTCTTCAAATTTGGATTTTTGAAAAGTTTATTTCTAATATTTTGTATTGGATATTTTGACAGAATCGCAACGCCAAAACAGGTGTTTTCTATTAAAAACCCAGGACTATTTTCAAATTCGCAAAAATATTTTAGCCCGCTAAGTTTTGATAAACTTTCCAAAAAATGGAAAGATGGAGTTGTTATAACCTCTTGCAGGGCAATGACGTCTATGTTGTTTTGTTTTATCAACTCAGAAATTTCAGTTAAACACTCATCATTAACACTCACACTGGGCGTTATGTCAAAAAGTTCATTTTTATAGTTGTTGACATTTATTCCAGAACTGATGTTCCAACTGCCGATTTTCATTTTAAACTCCTAAATTCATTATAACATAAACATTTGTAAATTGGGTTTGCTCAGAAAAAATTAGTTATATTCCCGGTTTTCTTCTCTATACTGAACAAATTCTGGATCAAGGGAAAACGGAGGCATTTCTCTTTCTTGGTCTGTTGCCGAACATTTCGCGGTTTCCCATGGCTCTGTATGCTCTTTCAATTTCTCTTTATAGTATATCATAAAACCTGTAAATTTTCAATGGTTTATTAAATATTTAAAAAGGAACGCAGAAGAAAAAGACAAAAAGATTTTGAGATGTAAAATTTTCAGTTTATTTGAAAAATTTATTTAGATGTGTTATATTTATATAAATAATGAGAGTTCATTTAAATTTTGTTTTCCTACGACTTACCTGTATATGGTTCTAAGGAGGTTTATAATGGATCAAAATGAAGAAAAAATACAAAGCGAAGAGCGGGAATTTGATGTTTGGTGCTCAATCCTTTTCAATTACACGAAAGAAATGTGCGAAAATCCGACAAAAGCAAATAAATGGATTTTTGACAGAGCAAGTCATGACGAATGGGTTTTGGCGAAGTTTCCAAAACATCTTGCAAGTGTAAAAGCGTTCAATGAATTTTACGAAATGACAGGACTTGATATTCGAGATTATGATTGGCAAAGTCATGTAAAAACAAAAGATGGCAAAAGCATAATAGTTCATCAATATTTTGTTGACGAGCACTTGACCACAGCTTATGATTTTAAAAATTATTTGCTTTATCTTTACCAAATAAAAGAGCTTAGTATTGACAAAATAAAAACTCTCATTGCTCAGCAACGTTTGTGTTGGATTACAAAAGAAGAAAACAAAATGCTTACGGCAAAGGGCTATTATAAGCATAGAACTTCCCCTTTAAGTGCCTATGAAGATTGCGGGATCGAAATCTACCAAAAAGTACAAGAAAATTTGTCCAATATTATGCAAGAAAATGATTTTCGCATGACAAGACTAAAACATAATCGTGCAATAACAGATCTTGTCGGAGCTTCCGAAGATATCATAGCGAGAAGAGAATTTTTTGATAACTTACAAAAATATTTTGATAATTTTTATCCGCAGTTTGTCTACAAAGACAATTTTGTTGAGCATTTTGATATTTATAAGGGAAATGATATTTCACTTTCAAAAATGATGGTCAATACGCGCGTTAAAAAAGGTCACTTGAACGATATTAGTGTTTATTTTGGCGATAAAAACGCCAAAGAAATTTTTGACCAACTGTATTTACAAAAAGAAGAGATAGAAAAGGAATTAGGATATAAATTGTTTTGGGACAGAAACGATGAAAAGCAAGCAACAAGGATAGGCAGATTTAGCAAGTGGTTTTCAGGAGAAAGAGGCGAAGGCAAAGCAAAAATCCTACAAAAAGAATTTGTTGGAACATATAATTTTGATTTAGATGAAGAAAAAGTTGCCAACGAGCTTGTTAAATTTTATAATGTGTTTGCACCGAAAGTTAAGACTATCTTAAAATTATAAATAAAACACAGTTTACTGTTTCAAATTGTTGCAAATGTGAGAGTTTACGGCAGTTTTTGAAAGATTTAGACCGCAAGTGAAAATTTGACACTTGCGGTCTATTTTTTTTGCCAAAATTCAGTTGAAAAATATTTGCAACAAATTTTAGGTGTATTTGCAACGGTAAAATTGCCAAAATTTTTGATAAAAAGCATGAAAAAAACGCAAACTCAGTTCTCGAACTATCAACTAAAAAGCCTTATAAAGTCCGAAATATCGGGCTTTTAAAGGTTTTTGAAAAGAAAAAAGAGAACTGATTTTGTTCTCTTTTATGTGGTTGGCTTGAGTGGACTCGAACCACCGACCCCCACCTTATCAGGGTGGAGACCTAAAACGCAAGAATTTTTACCTACCTTTACAAACCGCCGTAAACATAAGGACAATAAGCCTATCAAAAAATGAATTGCTGTCAAACTAAAATTAAAAGTTGACATCAATTGACATCAATTAGGCAAATTTTGCCCATTTGAACGCCCAAATTCTGCCTAAAACTACCTAA
>CANRLJ010000021.1 GCA_947631485.1 uncultured Clostridia bacterium
TCCCTCACGGTACTATTCGCTATCGGTCACTAGGTCGTATTTAGCCTTACGAGATGGTCCTCGCGTCTTCACACCGGATTTCTCGTGTCCTGTGCTACTCTGGAATTCGACTGACCCATGTCAGATTTCGGTTACGGGACTTTTACCCTGTGTTGTATAACTTTCCAGAAATCTTCACCTACCTTTCACGGTCTATGTTGTCAATCCTAAACCCCAAAGGTATTTCTACCCTTGGTTTGGGCTCTTGCAGTTTCGCTCGCCACTACTCCCACAATCGTTTGTTTACTTTCTTTTCCTCCGCTTACTTAGATGTTTCAGTTCGGCGGGTTCCCCTCATTGCACTATGAATTTATGCAATGATACCTCCGTATTAACGGGGTGTGTTCCCACATTCGGAAATCCACGGGTCACAGATTATGTGCATCTCACCGTGGCTTATCGCAGCTTATCACGTCCTTCATCGGCGCCTAGTGCCAAGGCATCCCCTATATGCTCTTTGTAGCTTTATCATATTGGATTTTCTTAGCATTTTCGCATTCGCATTTCAAAATTGAAAAACGAACTCTTAATTACTCGACTTTATTTAAAGTATGCAAATATTTCGTATTACGATTAGTTAAACATAAATGTTTAAAGTTAAACTCGTATAATATTTGACTTTAATCTTTCAAAATATGTAGTTGTCAAAGAACTGTGCTGACAGTTGAAACATCAACCTTTCTCTGCGTCAGCATTTGTATTCTAGCACAATGCAAAAATCTTTGTCAACACTTTTTTCAAAAAAAAATTAAAATTTTTAAAAATTTTTTGATTATTTTTTAAAAAGCCCAGACGCCTCTCCGTGTGTTCGCAAAATCGGCTTAAAATTGGCAATTTTTTTGTCAAAAAAGTTTGAAAAATTTTCGTGAACAAGCAAAAATTTTCATGAACTCGTGCCAAAATCTGCCCCTTGTGGATTGTCTGGCAAGTGCCAATTCGGCTATTAGGCTATTATATATAATATATGCTTATTTGTATAATAATACATAATTATAACTGGACACAGCCAAGTTGAGAGTTAAAAAAAGACGTGGTTTTCTCACGCCTTTTTGCCTGTATTATTTGCAACCTTGTTTTGTTTTGATTGTGCCTCACTGTATATTGTGTCAAAGATTTTAGGAAATCCGACCGGTCGCAGGTTTTCAATGGTCATGTCTTTGGCATCGCCATAAAGCCCAGCCAATGCGGCATTTATCATGTTTCTTATGCTTGTTTTCAGGTCAACTCTTTCCACCTTGTAGAAGCTGCTTTCGTGCACATATCGTTTGATGTAGGATTTTGACACGCCCTTTATCGCCTCAACCGCATTAAACTTGCTGTTTTCTTCTCCGACAATCTCTGGGTTTTGCATCAAATGTATTGTTTCAAGTGCATGTTCTGGAAAGTCATACTCTATTGCATAACTGAGAAGGTTGTGACAGATTTGAAAAAGTCCATCTTCCATAGTCTTGCTCTTATGAAAGTTTAGTGCAACCTCTCTGATTTCATCAAGCAGAAGTCCAAAGTCCTTTTTTTGTCTGGCAATGCTTGCTCTTATGTTCATAAATGAAGCATCAAATTCAGTTGGTGGAAATTGGTCTTCATATATCTGTCTTAATCTGATATACAAATCTAAGTTGCACCTGTGCATCCTCTGTCTGAGAGGTTCAACCTTGTTTGAACTGAAATCTTGCAGATAACTGCGTTCCAAATCAGAAATTGTCTGTGAGTATATTGCCAAATTTCTCTTGGCCAATTCGTTGAGCTCATCTTGCTCGCATATAATCATTTTTAACAGTGTCTCCTTTTAGTCAGCACCATGTCATATTATAACAATTCAGAGGTGTTTGTCAAGATATTTTGTCAAAAAAATCACTGATTTTGTGCCTTTTTGCCGTTGTCAATGAAGCAAAAATGCTCATTTTTCACCTTCACATCATAAACTTTTCCGTCTATGATGAAATTTCCTCTATAAAATATCTTTGCACTCTTCTTTTCTGACGTCCCCTCTTCAATATATTCAATATCATAGAAATTGTATCCCAAAATGTTTAAAAGCGGATTGATGTAATACAAAGAATTGTTTATGTAGACAATGCCAATCATAATCAAAACCAAAACATAAACACAATAGGCACTAACAAGCGACAAATCAAGAGGTATTGCAAAAAAGACAAAAAGTGAGAAATAACCCAAAAAATGCTTGTCAGTTATGTTGTTTTTTGAGATTATCGAAATTTTTATCGACTTGTCGTTTGAAAGTTTGATGTTCCAAATCAGCCCCCAAATGCCCAAACCTATAAGCAACAAGAGTGTGATGAAGTTTGTTGTGTTTAGGACGTTGAAAGACAAATTGTCATTTACAATCTCAACAATAAGCCTTATAAACACCAAAACATACATCGGCACAAAGGCGCTGATATAAAGCAACAAATTCTTTAAAAAATTGGTCATGTTATTATTTTGATTAAAAAATGCGAAAAAATTATTAAAAAAATCGTTTTTTTATTGATTTTTTAATTATTTTTTTATTTTTTGATATTTTTTATTTTTGATTTAATATCAGTCGCCACTATTATTTATTTGTATATTATATATTAAATTTATTTATAATAAATAATATCTAATTTTATTTTGATTTATTTTTTATTTGTGATAAAATAAAAAAGTAAATGTGAGGTAAAAATATGGTAGGAAAATTTAATTTAACTAAAACTATTTTTTACATATTCATAGCCTTGTGCTTTCTTGGCACAGGTCTTTTCGTTTTGAACAATCCAAACAGCCCAAATGCTTATGCATCAACTGTGGCAGATGATGATGTTGGACAAGAAAACAATGTGCCCGACTATTTTAAGGTTGAGGACCTAACGAGTGCATCAAACGGCGTTCATGCAACAACAGACCAAGCCACTCCAAACAACCTTATGGGCTTCAACACCTTCCTATCATTTCAAACAACACAATCAAACTATTTGAAACTTTCGTTTAATGTTGGCAGCGGCTCACCAAAGAGCAATCTGTATGACTATGTTTACTATCCAAAACCAACCGACACATCACGTTACAACTTTTTTGTGATAAACACGATAAACTTCTACATAAACGGCGTTGAACAAGATTACATAGATTCTGGCTACGAATTTAGAACAGGTGGTGAGGACACTTTTCAGTATTACACCACGGTTCGCCCTCAAGGCTTTGAGATGTATTTTGACAGACAAGAGCAAACTGATCCTCCTGAAGGCAGAAAAAACACAATAAAAATCACTGACCAAAATGGCAAGGTGATTGAGGGCGTTTATAGGGTTGAAATCAACCTGCTCAAATACACCTGTGTGGACGGAAAGCAAGACAAGGCTGAGGACCCAAGCAGTTTCAGTGAACAGAGTGAGACCATTGTGTATAATTTCTTTGTCTTGGACCAAGAAAACTATCTTGAAGAAAACCGACCAATCCTAACAAAGGCAAACTTCGACCACACTGTGACTTTTGCAAACTCTTCAAGTGAAAACGCTTACTATCTCTACAGCAACTATTCTTCAAAGACCCCTGACGCAGTTCAGGCAAATTCTTTGCCATACATAGAGTTTGACTACAAGCGTTTTGAGGCTGAGATCACAAAAAACATCAATGAGAAGGAATTTTCAACCAAATTTGAATACGACAAAGACGAAAAAGTGGAGGTTGCAACCGGCGACGACATTGTTTTGCATCACTTCGACCCAGAGTCTTCAAGGGCAAGGCTGTATTTCACCGATGTCGGAAACTATGTTGTAAATCTTAAGGCAATCTTTGTGCAAGACAAAGAGGAAGGCTCCACAAAATATCTCATAAATGGCTTCAGCGATGCAAGACCTCAAAAGTCAAAGCCAATCCGCGTTTATGTTTATGGCTATCAAGCCCAATACACCGACTACGACAGCGCGAGGGTTGATGGAAAATATCCTGTCAAAGAACTTAAATCCTTCAATATGGCAAACGGCACATTTTCAAATAGTGCAGACATCACAAGCGCATTTTTAAATTCGAACTCTGGAAATTCTCAGGACAACGATCAAACCTTCACACCAACAAAAATCATCAATTTTGCCGAGGGTTTGACCCCTGTTGAAACGGACAGCACCCCAGTTTCGTTTGCACAAAACGCTTCATTAAATGGGCTGAGATATCAAGAGGTTTTAAGCACAATCTATTCCACAAAGAAGATTTCTTCCGCTTTCACCCCTGACAGCAGAACTTTAAACGGTCAAACGCTTTATTCTGCAAAATTTACAGGGCTGACAGACATTGCAAGTGAAGCAGCAACATACATCTATGTCCTTGCCTACAGTTTCCAAGATTATTGGAGAACAACTGCAGACAATGACCCAGAAAAAATCTTCTATCAGGTTTTCTATTTTAGGATTGTAAACGACCAATCAAACATAACGCTTAAAGCATACAACACAGACGAAAAGAACCCTGGCTACAACATAGATATCGGCTCTGGACAATTCTACAATCAAAAAATCCAAGTGACTGACGACACACAGAGCGACGCATATGCTTATCGCAAAAAAGTCATGATAAGAATTTATGCCCAAAACTTTGAAGGCGAATACTTGCCTGCATTCGGCGGCGAAAATGGAATTGATTTCTTGAATTTGGAAAAAGATTATGACCCTGATAGACATCAAGTTTCATTGGAACAAAGTGCACATTACACAATAAGACTCTTCTATCGAAGCACAGTTTCCGGCTTTTCAAACTTTCCAATCAACATGAGCGGAGCGTTTGATGAATATTATTTCACCATCGACATGCAAGGCATTGAGGAACTTTCAGCAAGAACCGTTGCCAGACAGCCAGGCGGCTCTCAATATCTCATAAAAACCACCATACAAAACACCCTTTCACAAGATGAAGTGCTGAATTTTACAACAAATGAAAGCATCATCCTTTCTTGGAACGAAAAGGCAAGTGGTGCAGCAACAAGCGCAAAGATAAGGTTCTTCCCATTGATTAAAGAGCAAGTGTACAGCAAAGACAGTGACACACTTTCAACCACAATCCAACAGTTCCTAAACGCTGACAAAGGCTATCTTCCAATAAACTTCATGCTTGACATGCAGACAGAAGGACAAATTTGGAAGGACTATGCAGGAAACACCAAAAACTATCGTGACGGCGCATATGTGGGCGGACAATATGTCCTTTCGGACGCCGGCCTCTACTTTGTTGAGGTTGAGGACCAAGCAAAAAATCGTGCTGTGCAAGTCTTTTTGATTGACAACACCTCTCCTATGTTTGCCCTTCAAAATCAGGACTCCGGTTCATACGAACTTATTGAAGAGTCAAAATTTTTGCAAGATGCTTCAAAACTTTTGTGGGGAGATTATAAAGCAATGTATCTTGCAAACCTCTCAGAGACAATAAACTTTGACAATACCCCAGACAGTGTGTCAAAAGATGTTTTGAACAATGCACTTTTTATTGACCACAACGGCAATGCATCGCTGGAACTTTACACTGCACTGTATGACCTGTTTGCATCAGAAAACGCGCTGTTAAGGCACTTGACCTCTGTTCAGATAAAGCCTGAGGACGGCGTGACATCTTCAAAACTTGGCGGCAGTTATCATGGTTGGTATTTGACGATTCCACTGAATAAGGTGAATTGGTATTTGGACACAAACAAAGGGACAAACTGGATTAAACTTGAAAATCAAAACAGTTTGGATATCGAAACCAAAAACGAGGCAAATTACACAATATTGATACGCGACCTTTCAAACACCAAACTATACTCCACCTCAAGCGACCCAGATAATGTTTTGCACTATCAAAACTATTACAGTGCAAGACAAGAAATTGTTGTAAGTTTTGACAGGTCTGAGTTTGGAATAAGTTATCCCGGCGCAATGTCAAACCTGAATAATGACACAACCTTTGAAACGGGAACTTATGAAGATGAAGGGACTAGTTACTCCTACAAGACCTCCTATTTGCTTCCAACAGATTTGCAGACAGAGTTTTATGTGACAATCAAACCTACTGTAGAAAAAAACGGCACAGTCACTCAAGTTGACAGAGTTGATTTGGAATATTATCCATTTGTCGCAAGACACACAACGGCAGAAACCTTTGACAACTTCACCGACAATATGTTCAACACAAGAGAAGTCACCTATCACTACTTCGAACTGCAAGAAACTCCTTCGCTGCAACAGACACTCTACAGTTACACTCAAGATGGAGCAGTTCAGAGTGATGGTGTAATCACAAGAACAATAAACTCCATAAACAACGCAACACAGCCAGGAAAATACATAATCACAAGATATTATTCCACCGAGCAAGGTTTTGCTTACAACCAAGAAAATGACTACTATCGCCGAAGACTGATTTTGTATGTCGATAACAACAGCGTTGTCACAGACCAAGCCACGGTGACAGATGATTCTGGCGAAACACATGTCGAGGGTCTTGTCGGCGGAGAAATCTTTGTCGGCATGTATGACAACAAAACAAATGCCAACCTTGTTGTCACCTTCCCAGACAGCATAAATGGAAACAAGCAAGGTCAAACTCTCTTTGGCGGAAGCGTTTCCGAAAGCGTTTTGACAACAAACAAATTTCCTGTCAGACTTTATGTTCCATCAAATAAATACACAAAGTATGCAAGAATAAAACAACGCACTGCCGACAGACAAGACTATGAATTTGAAGTTGAAAACAACGACAGCGTAAACTTCTATGGCATTGAAGGAAACTTTGAAGAGGCAGACCTTTTGATAAGCGAATATGCACTGTCAGTTGAGGTGTATAACAATGCTGACTTGCAAAGAAACCACCTGATTGCCATCTCAGAGACCGACCCTGACAAGATGTTCATCAGAAAAGAAATTCAAGGAAGGTCATACATTGTTGGCATAAACCCAAGCGTAACTGACGGAAACGGATTTTTGAAACTCTATAATCCAGATTCCATGACAAGTCAAATATCAGAACTGCGAGACCCAGGCACATACTATGTGAAGATCACACAGGGAAGATTTACCGCAGGAAGTGGAGAGACACAATACAACAGAACGGGAAACCTGAATTTGACTTTCAGTTTTACAATCGAAAAGAGCAATCCTGATTTTGAGGCAAGACTGGAAGGTTCTGCAACGGCTTTGAATAAAGATTTTGTGATGGAAGCCGGAAAACAAGTTGAAAACTATCACACGAATCAAAGCCTTGTAAACCTTGTATGGGACCGCGGAAATGAATACATGGCAGAAATCGACATTGATGAAATATTGTTTGAAACAAACAATGGCGACACCTTCTATGGCGGCCCAGACAGTCAAAACAGACAGCGCCCAACCCCATGGGTGAACACCCCAAGCATATCAAATGACACATATGTTGGGCAAATAAGCCTTGACAGACTTGGAATATATCACAATGATGAATATGTTGACATCACGATGAGATATGAAAACCACAACGAGGACTATTATACAGTGTGCAAGAAGAGAATAACAGTTGACCTTTCCGCTCCACACACAAACATCGACAACCTCATCCAAAAGGCTTCAGCAAGCGGATTTGTAAGAAATCTGACAGAGGACAATCTCAGGACAAAACGCACGGCAAACAACGATGTGGCGTTGACAAATGAAACAACAAGTTACAACACAAGCAAAAACTCTGGAGACTTCCCATACTATTCATACACTGTGTCAAGTGACTATTTAAAGACATTAAAGTCCACAACAGACGCCTATGAAATTTATGTCAGAGACTTCATGGAAAACAATGTTGACATAAAATACAATCCAAACAACTCAAGCGTGGAGACAGCCTCCTCCGACTTCTTGATTTCAAAGTCGAAATTCAATGAAATCACAACAGTTGACAGTTTTGCAGCCAACAGATATTATGAAATAGTTGAAACCGACATGGCGGACAACCTGACCATCTACAGCGTGTATGTCATCGACTACAACGAAAAGGAAGAGGAACTTGGCACAGAAAACAATCTGTTCACCTACACCGCCCCAACCAAAGTTGACACACAAACGGTGACAAATGTCAATAAGTCCTACACAATCGCCGATTACAACAATGCAAACGCAAACCACATGAGCCACAACATATATTCAAGAACAGGATTTGTTTTGCAAGACATAAACTTCTTTGGCGAAGCGTGGACGCAAATCAGGCTTGAACTCAGAAACACAAGCGGAAGAACGTTCAGCACAACCTACTATATGATGACCCCTTGGAAGAACACAATCTTCAAGTTTGACAACAATGGAGCAAGCTCGGATGTGTCCATCTCAACATTGTTCAGTGAAATCAGCAGCATGTCATCAAGATACAAGAGCATTTTGACGATATACAACAGCGACAAGCAAAGTGAAGAGAAATTTTACTTCAACTTCCAAAACACCGACCTTGATCTTTCAAACAGTTGGCCAACAAATGAAAATGAAGAATATGTAAACTTCACAAACCCAACCGAAGCAAGTTTGAACAGCGAAGATTTGGCATCAGTGTTTGTCACAGAGATAAACATCTACAGAGGCGACCAAAGCACAGGTGCACCTTTGCTTGGTCAAAATGGTCTGACAAACAAATTGGGCTTGTCATCATTGTGGCAGAGCCTGAACACATCAAACGATGTCACAACTTATGTAAATGGCACAACACTGAGGTTTGTGATAAACCCAACTTTCACCCCAAACACCCGCCTGATATATGTCTTCAAAGACAACTATGGCACGGAATACAGCGAAGTTAGATTGTATCATGAAACAATAATTCCTGTGGCAGAAAACTCTGAAAACGACTTGTATTCGTTCTATGACCAATCGCTCAGCAGAACCTACTTTGTCACATCAGATGGATTTAGATACACCTACAACGATGCAATCTATGTTCCTCACGTTTACAACCTGACCGACTGGAACGGAAACTTCAAAACTGTCATTGGTGATGAAGAAAAGACCACTGAATATCTGAAACAGACGACAAGCGGGAACTCTTCAATCAAGACAGTGACCTACAAGGTGGACCTTGACGCAGTTGCAAGAGAGTCCGGAGTTGCCGAAAACACCGCGGGCACAATTCAGTATTACATCGTGTATGAAATTGAACTTTGGGATTTGAACAACATATATCGTAAGAGCGTCTACTTCATCCTATACAACAAATTGCCAGTGCAAAACACAGCCGACGGCTCAACCTTGGCATCTGGACAATTCAAATTGTTGGATGCAAACGGAACAAACATCACTGAAACAATAATCAAAGGACAGGTGGAGGAAAACGGATATTACTCGCAAGTTCAACTGCTCTTCTCGCAGCCATCAAGCGATGAAAACATCCTTGTCCCTGTGAAATACTCCATCAGCACAGACGGAATAAACTTTGAAGAGATAACCCAACCAACAACCCTCCTCGTTTGTCCAGAAGATGTGAATATGCAAACCTACTATTTAAAGATTTGGTATGATGAAACATATTTGCAAAACACAAGAGGAAATTCCAGATATGTGTTTGGAATTGTTCCAAGAGATGGCGAGGACAGTGTGATATATCACTTCAACCTCACCGCACAAACAACAACCTATTGGGTTGAGATGACCACGGCAAGTGGCACAGTGGTGATTGAAAGAAACAATTCTGAATATCGCTCGCCTGGGCCAAACTCAAGGACATACACAAATCACTACATCGTAAACATGAGATACACAAGAGGACAAGAAGCGGTGCAAGTGAGAACAAACAAAGAAAACGAAGTTGACAAAGAGATTGAAGAAGAGTTTGAGGACAGCGACACAGTTACATCAGTTTTGTATCACATCACAAACACCCAGCCAGACGGGCACACCCCAAACAACATCCCAGCAGTTGACTTCTATATAGTGATAACCTTTATTCCACCGACATCAATCTTTGTGCAAGAATTTTATGCGGATGACCAAACGGGCGCGTTAAACACAAGCAAAAACCTGACAACAACAACTCAAGAGAACATAATCATAAATTCTGACAACCCACAAACCTCCGAGATTTCACTCAGATGGACAAGATACAACGGAATAAGCACAAACCTAAACAACATCAGAATACTGAAAGATGGAATTGAATTGTTCTTGCCTGTCACCCTGATAAGAGAGCCAGTAAACACAGGCGGCCAGACAACAGAATACAGAGAATACAGTGAAGTTGTTTTAAAGCGTTCGGGCAGATACACAATATCGTTCACAGATGACGCAAGAAACGAACAACGCTTTGGCTCTGGAAGTGGTCAGACAAATGTGTTCACACTGATATTCTT
>CANRLJ010000022.1 GCA_947631485.1 uncultured Clostridia bacterium
AGGTTCAGCAGATTAAGATGTTTGCAGAAGAAAATCCAAACTACTTTTTTGATGTTTTGCCATATGCCTATGCTTTTGGGCTTAGCGATGTTTGGATCAAAAAATTTGAGACAATTCCTCTTTCAATGCCAAGTTGGATTTCCGGCGAGGGCGACTCACTGCAGGATTTGGTGCTTGTCAGTATAATTTTGAACAACTTGCAGACCAAAACGGCTATTGCAACAACATACATCCGCCCATCAACCGGCGGAAGATTTGGAGGCTTTTCTTCGGGTGGCGGCAGTTTTGGCGGCGGCGGATTTTCCGGAGGTGGCTCTGGAGGAGGTGGTTTTGGCGCACGTTAAAACCTGATTTTAAAAATTTAACAATTTTATTTTAAAGGAGAGAATTATGAAAAGAAAAATAAAGACGACTGAAGCAATTTTTCCAATGCCTGTGCTTATGGTTGCAACCTTCAACGAGGATGGCAGTGTGGATGTCATGAACGCCGCGTGGGGCATGATGCTTGAAAGAGATTATGTGGTTTTGAATTTGTCGGAAAATCACAAGACTGTTGAGAACATCAAAAGGAGAAAGGCTTTCACTGTCAGCATTGCCGATGCAAAACATGTTGTTGAAGCGGACTATTTTGGGGTTGTTTCTGGAAACAACACGCCAAACAAGTTTGAAAAAAGTGGGCTTTCAGCCACAAAATCACAACTTGTTGACGCACCAATCATAAATGAATTTCCAATTTGTTTGGAGTGCAAATTTGAGGAATATCAAGACGACAGATTTGGCTGCGGAGTGGTTGGAAAAGTTGTAAATGTTTCTGCAGAGGAAAGTGTTTTATGGATGGGGCAGGTGGACGTTGAAAAACTTGGTGCGATTGCCTTTGACCCATACACTCACGGTTATTACAAAGTTTCACAGAGGGTTGGAAACGCATTTAAAGATGGTTTTAAATTAAATAAATAAAGGATTGAAAACTCAATCCTTTATTTTTCTTTGTTTTTGGCTGTTTTGTAGAGGTGATTTGGATATTGCCCCTTGGATTTCATCTTGTCTATGGCATTTTTAAGGTTTTGCAAGTCCTCTCTGTAGGTTATGCCATACCATTGAGAAGTTGTTGGATACACCTTTAGGGTTGTGCCGGATTTAAGCATATCCCCAACAACATCAGGAAGCAGAAACTCGGCTGTTTGAAGCCCTTTTTCATCTTGTGAGAAGAAAGTTTTTGAGGCCTGATTGATTGCCGTTATCAGTTTTTTGCTGAAACCAAAGCACTGCATAGACACCATCGTGTCTCTTGGAATTTCTCTCCAATTTTCTTCATTTAATGGTGTTGCGAATATTCTTTGCCCACGCTTTTCCACCTTGCTTTCCACAAGACCGAGGGCGTTGCTGCCGTTCATTTGAAAAATTCCTCTTTTCACCGCACCATTTTCTGACAGTGTGTTTTCTGCCTTGAAGCCTGCACTTACAAACTCGTTTTCGCCACTGTTTTTCAGAAAATCTGCAATGATTTTAAATGTGTCAAAGCCATAAAAATCGTCTGCATTTATCACGGCAAATCTGTCTGAGACAACATCTCTGCAACTGTAGATTGCATGGGCTGTTCCCCATGGCTTCACTCTTTCGGCAGGAATTTTTGTGCCAGCAGGCACATCATCCATCTTTTGAAAGGCATATTCCACAGGCACGATTTTTCTGAGCCTCTTTCCAACACTTTTTTCAAACATCTCTTTGTGCTCGGGACGAATTATCAGCACAACTCTGTCAAAGCCTGCCTTTATTGCATCATAAACCGAATAATCCAAAATGAAATTACCATCATTGTCCACAGGCTCAACCTGTTTGTTTCCGCCAAATCTGCTGCCAAGACCGGCAGCCATAATAACTAAATCCATAAACACCACCTTTTTGTCATTATAACATAGACAATTTGTTTTCACAAGTGAAAATTTAATAAATTTCGAAGGACTTTGTGATATAATAAGTTCAGGAGATAGATATGAACATTTTTAAAAAGATTTATTGCAGGGCATATCAGTTTGGATTTAGGATTTTGCTGCCCATTTTGCCATACAGACAGCCAAAAATTTTGAAAAGTTATCAGGAGATTGTTGATGTTTTGAAACAAAACAACAAAAAATCTGTCTTACTTTTCACCGACAAGGGCGTAAGAGGGCTGGGGCTTTCAAAGAATTTGGAAGAGTGCATAAAATCCTCTGGGCTTTCTTTGACAGTCTTTGACGAGGTTGTCGCAAACCCAACGACAGACAATGTTGAAAGTGCATACAAACTTTTTAAAGGGCAAAACTGCGACAGCATCATTGCCATTGGCGGAGGTTCTGTTATGGATTGCGCAAAGGCCACAGGGGCACGGGTTGCAAGACCAAACAAAACTTTAGGGCAGATGAAAGGCGTTTTGAAAGTTAGAAGCAAAATTCCGCTTTTGGTGGCAATTCCAACCACCGCTGGCACTGGCAGTGAAACAACCTTGGCTGCGGTGATTGTGGATAGCGAAACAAGGCACAAATATGCCATAAACGACTTTGTGCTTATTCCAAATTATGCTCTGCTTGACTCCAAACTGACAGTCGGGCTGCCAAAAAGCATAACCTCAACAACAGGCATGGACGCGCTTACGCACGCAGTGGAGGCCTACATTGGCAGAAGCACCACAAAGCAAACAAGGAAGTTTTCTTTGCAGGCAATAAAACTCATTTTTGAAAACATTGAAAAAGCCTATGACAATGGCAAAGATTTGGATGTGAGAAAGAACATGCTTCAAGCGGCATATCTTGCTGGCATGGCGTTTACGAGAAGTTATGTTGGCTATGTGCATGCCATTGCCCACTCGCTTGGCGGAAAATATAATGTTGCACATGGGCTTGCAAATGCCGTGATTTTGCCATATGTGCTTAGGAGTTATGGAAAGGCAATCCACAAAAAACTTTGGAAGATTGGCATTTTTGTTGGATTGTTTGACAAAAACACTTCAAAAGAGCAGGGTGCGGAGATGGTCATACAAAGAATTGAAGAGTTAAATGCTCACATGAACATAGGCACAAAAATAGACGAAATTGTTGAAACCGACATCCCATCTCTTGCCGCAACAGCAGAAAAGGAGGCAAATCCGCTTTATCCTGTTCCGGTTTTGTTTACTGCAAAACAACTTGAAAATATTTATAAAAATATAAAAAAATAATTAAAAATTATTAAAAAATACAATAAAATAATAAAAAAATCATTTTTTTTAATATTTTTCAACAATTTTTTAATATTTTTTTATTTTTTGTGGACTTTTCAAAGAACACGAGTTGAGTTTAAATTGTTTGCTCTTTCGTTTGCCTTTGCAAGTCCTTTTTTGTTATAATTTGTGTAGATGAACTGCTTTGGTGAGGGGATGAAAGACAACATTATTCGTTTTAAGAAACAAAAACTTTTCAAAAATGCCTCTTTGATAAATCTTGAAAGTGGGCAAGTGGATTTAGTAGATATCCTTGTTGAAGATGACAAAATTTCAAGGATTGAGCCATCAATTGAGGATGTGTTTTATGATGTTGAGGACTTGGAGGGAAACTTGGTTTTGCCTCCTTTTGCCAATATGTTTTGCGACAGTGATGAGGCTTTGAAAAGCACATACAATCTTGAAATAGATGGCGAAATAAATGTTGGCGAAACCGTGAAGTTTGACAACTTTTTCAAAGTTTATGGTGGCACTGGGCTTAAGAGTGACACTTTTATGAAAATAAACAACTTTGTCATGATGAAACTTAAAAACTATCTGGCGGGCGCTGTGTTTGTTAATGACCTTGCACAAAATGAATATTCCGACCATAGATTTGAACTTTTGCAAAACATACAAGACCTGGACGAAAAACAACTTGATGCACTGTGCCAAAAATTTCACACAAATTGGACACTTCCGTTTCTTAAGGTTGGGCAAACTTTGGAAGAACTTGGAACACTTGACAAGATGTATAAAAAACCACTTCCACTTGTGCTTGAGGATTTTGGATTTTTGGATTTCAGCCCAGCAATCATAGGTGGAAACTGCTTTGAAAAAGACGAACTTGAAACCCTAGAGCAATATGGTTGCACCTTTGTGGTCACTCCGTTTGATGACGGAAAGGAGGGCAGAAGGCCGACAAACCTCATCAGGCTTAAGAATATGGATTTTACAATCTGTTTGGGCAGCGGAAACGCCTTTGAAATTGACTTTTTTGAATATATGAGGATTATGGTCATGCAGATGCGCAGCATGTTTGAAAGCAAGGATGTTTTTTCTGAGAAGGATGCCCTTGTCATTGCGCTGGCAGCAAACAAAAGCCTGTGCGTTGGAGATGTGGCAAGTTTCATCGTTGTTAAAAATGACCTTTCGCTTTATGATGACATCTACAAAACCTTGGTGTGGGGCAAGACGAACGCCGACCTTGTCATGACAGTTGACTGTGGCGAAGTAGTTGTGAAAAATGGGAAAATTGCTATACAAGAAGTGCCAAATTATGATAGACTTAAGTATATAACAAAATTATTTACAAGGAGAAACAAAGAAGATGACAATTAAAGAAAGATTATCCAGTGAGTTTGGGTTGCGTGCGGATTACACCGAAAACATAATAAACCTCATTGATGAAGGAAACACAATTCCGTTTATTGCAAGATACAGAAAGGAGATGCATGGCTCTTGTGACGACCAAGTGCTGAGAAACTTTGCGGACAGACTGAAATATCTCAGAAACCTTGACGACGAAAAAGCCAAAGTTGAAAAGGTCATCACCGAACAGGGCAAGTGGACGGAAGAACTTAAAAAAGCCTTGGAAGAGGCCATGACTCTGACCGAAGTGGAGGACATCTATCGTCCTTACAAGCCAAAGAGAAAGACAAGGGCGTCAGTTGCCATTGCAAAGGGGCTTGAACCACTTGCGGACATAATTCAGTTGCAATCAAAGGACAAAAAGGTTTTTGAAGAGGCCAAAAACTTTATTACTGAGGAAGTTGCAACAGTTGAGGACGCCATTGCGGGCGCAAAAGATATCATTGCGGAACGCATTTCAGACAGTGCCGATTTGCGTAAGGAACTGAGAGAAATCATTGCAAACAAGGGCTTTTTGCAGTGCACACTTTTGGAAAATGAAAACAGCCCAACATATGAGACATATTCTGGCTTTAAGCAAGAGATAAAAAATCTTCCAAGTCACAGAGTGCTTGCCATAAATCGTGGTGAGAAGGAAAAGTGCTTAAAGGTTGAGGTTTTGATTGACGAAAAATTGACTATTCCTGTGATTGAAAAGGAATTTAAGAAAGACAACGAGGACACCAATGCCATCATGGACGAGGTTGTTGCTGACGCATATGAAAGATTGCTTTTTCCTGCCCTTGAAAGAGAGTGCAGAAACAATCTGACAGATATGGCTGACGAGCAGGCAATCAAGATGTTTGAAGTAAACTTGAAACCGCTTCTCATGGAAAGCCCGCTTAAAAACAACATCATCCTTGGCTTTGACCCAGGCTATCATAATGGATGCAAGATTGCTGTCATTGACAAAAACGGCTCTGTTTTGGACACAACAGTTGTTTATCCAACTCCTCCAAGAAACAAGACGGAAGAGGCAATGGAAAAACTTAAGAGTATGTCGATATTATTGCCATAGGAAATGGCACGGCATCAAAAGAGAGCGAGATTTTTGTTGCCGAACTCATCAAACATGTAAATCATCCAGTCAGTTATGCTGTTGTAAGCGAGGCGGGTGCGTCTGTTTATTCTGCATCAAAACTTGCCGCTGAAGAATTTCCTGAATATGATGTCAATTTGAGGAGTGCCGTTTCAATTGCCAGACGACTTCAAGACCCACTTGCAGAACTTATTAAGATTGATGTCAAATCGATTGGCGTTGGGCAATATCAACACGACATGCCACAAAATCGTTTGACAGAGGTCTTGACAGGGGTTGTTGAGGACTGCGTTAACAGTGTGGGAGTTGATCTTAACACCGCATCTCCAAGTTTGCTGTCATATGTTTCTGGTCTGAACATGGGAATTGCCAAAAACATCGTTGCGTTTAGGACAAAAAACAAAGGATTTAAGTCGCGCGAAGAGTTGTTGTCCGTTCCAAAACTTGGGCAAAAGGCATATGAGCAGTGCGCCGGCTTTTTGAGAGTTGTTGGTGGCGAAAATGTGCTTGACAACACTGCTGTGCACCCAGAAAGTTATGAGGGTGCAAGAAAACTCTTAAAACTTTTCAACTTGACAGAAGATGATGTGAAAAACAACAACCTTGTTCTCTTGCCAAAAATGGTTGAACAAAAGGGCGAAAAGAAGGTTGCAGAGGAGTGTGGAATTGGCGTGCCTACTTTAAATGACATCACAAACGAGTTGTTAAAGCCAGGCAGAGACATCCGTGAAAGCATGCCAAAACCTGTGCTGAGAAGCGATGTTATTCATATGGAGGACCTTAAAGAAGGCATGATTTTTGATGGCGTTGTCAGAAATGTTGTTGACTTTGGTGCGTTTGTGGACATCGGCGTGCATCAGGACGGCCTCGTGCACATCTCACAACTGTCAGACGGGTTTGTTAAGCATCCAAGCGATGTCGTTAAGGTTGGCGACAAGGTCAAGGTGAAAGTCACAGCCGTTGACCTGAACAAAAAGCGAATCTCACTAACCATGAAAGGCATTGAAGAGGACGAAGACAAATGAGCGAAAAAGTTTGTCCAAAATGTGGAACATCCGTGAAGGAAATTTTGGAGACGGGCTTTGTTGGCTGTGAAAAATGTTACGATTTGCCAGAAATAAAGGCAGCCATTGACAAAATCTATGGCGGCAAAAGGCACAAGGCGTCTTAAAAGGAGCATTTGGAGGCAATATGAACAATTTGTATCTGATTACAGGCCCTGCAGGCGTCGGCAAAAGCACAATCTCGAAGAGTTTGGCGAGCGCTCTTGAAAAAAGCGTACTAATTGAAGGTGACGACATCTATCATTTGGTGGTTGGTGGATATGTCAGCCCGTGGAAAGATGGAAATCATCTGAAATTCTTTTGGAAAAATTGTCAAGATTCGGTTCGAAACAGCATTAAAGCGGGTTATGATGTGGTTTTCAATTATATCATTTCAAAAAAAGACTTGGCAAGATGGAAAAGATGTTTCAAAGATTATAAAATTAAATTTGTGGTTTTGATTGTTGATGAAAAAACTTTGATTGAAAGAGACAAACAAAGGCCTGTTGACTGTCAAATGGGCGAAAGGAGTTTAATCCTTTTAAGAGAGGTGCTTGAAGAGAATTTTGATGAACACAATATTTTGAATTCAAGCAAACTTAACATCAAACAAACAACACAAAAAATACTTCAAGATGACAGATTTTTGATTTAAAAGGAATAGAGTTTGAGCGAAGAGTTTGAGGACATTGCAATTTCATCCAGAATCAGGCTGGCACGAAATGTGTCAGGCTTTAATTTTTTCACAAAACTTACAAATGACAAGGATGCGGAATTTATTGTTCGTGCCATTTCAAATGCAATAGCCAAGTTTGACGACTTGGAAATTTTCAAACTGAAAAACCTTACTCTAAACGAGTGCAACGCCTTGCTTGAAAGGCACATCATAAGCAAAGAACTCATAGAAAACAAAGACATCTCTGCCGTGGCGCTTTCGCCAGACGAACACCTCATCATCATGATGAACGAAGAGGACCACATAAGAGAGCAGTGCATTGTGAACGGATTTAACCTCTACAAGCCGTTTCGAGAGATAAAGCGTTTTGATGACCTCTTGCTTTCTGAGGTTGATGTGGCATATTCAAATGAATATGGCTTCATCACTTCAAGTCCAGCAAACCTTGGCACAGGCATGAGGGCATCAGTCTTACTTTTCTTGCCTGCCATTGTGCGAAACGGAGATATCGAACTCATCAAAAAAGAGGCACGCTCGCTTGGACATACTGTGCGTGGGCTTTATGGCGAGGGCACACAAAATTATGGGGCATTTTATCAAATCTCAAATCAAAACTCGTTGGGGCTTTCGGAAGAGGAGATAATTGACAAGGTTTCGGACTATGTCTTTCAAATTTGCGAGATGGAAATGTCCGCCAGAGAAGACATCCTTGCGGCAAGTCACGACAAACTGATTGACGAGGTTTACAGGTGTTTGGGAGAACTTGAGGAGTGCTTTTTGCTTGATGAAAAAGAAATGCTTGAAAAACTTTCGCTCATCAAGTTTGGGCATGTGTTGGGCTTTTTGAAGATAAGTGATGTCAGGGCGTTTGACAAACTTTCGATTGAGGGGCAAAGTGCAAATTTGCGAGAAATTGAAAATTTTTCAGATATTAAGCAGGAAGATTTGAAAAGAAGTGAGTATATAAATAAAAAAATAAAAGAATTGGTTTCAAAAACCAAATAAAAGGGGTGAAAAAATGGCTTTAAATAACAGTTTGTTTTCAGACAGCATCGAAAAAGTTATTAAAAACGCAAGCAAAATTGCGCTTAGATTTGGAAGCAACCTTGTTGGAACAGAGCACATATTGTATGGGCTTGTCAGTGTTTCGGACTGCACGGCAAGCAAACTTTTGGGCGGCTATGGAGTGACGGAAGCGGCACTGTTTGAGGTGTTTGAAGAGTCCTCAAGCGGCGTTACACTTTTTGGAAGCGTGGAACTCACTCCACGAACAAAAGAGTTGTTTCAAGTGGCTCAGCAGGTTGCAATGGACATGGGGCACTCATTTATTGGCACAGAGCACCTTCTTCTTGCAATTCTTTCAAACAAAAGTTGTTATGCCACAAGAATTTTGGAAAGCATTTTCAATGTCAATGTTGAGGAATTGAAAGTTAAGGTTATGTCAACCTTGCAGATTTCTCGAGGTGAGCCAAACAAAGCCCAAGAAGAAAAAAAGAGCCAAGTTGGAAGCAATTTGCCTGAAAAACTGTTGGAAATGGGCAGTGACATCACCTTGAAGGCAAGACAGCACAAACTTGACCCAGTCATTGGCAGAGAGGACGAAATTCAAAGACTGATTGAAATTCTTTGCAGAAAGACAAAAAATAACCCATGCCTCATCGGAGAGGCAGGTGTCGGCAAGACTGCTGTTGTTGAGGGGCTTGCACAGGCGATTGCAAGTGGGGATGTTCCAGAGCAACTGAAAGATAAAAACATCTTTGCACTTGAAATTGGTGGACTTATGGCAGGCACAAAATATCGTGGCCAGATGGAAGAAAAACTGAAAGACACCATCGAAACAATCATTGAAAACGGAAACATTATTGTGTTTATTGATGAAATTCACACTTTGGCGCAGGCAGGAAGCGAGAAGGGGGAAACCAGCCCTGCGGACATGCTTAAACCATACCTTGCAAGAGGAGAACTGCAAACCATCGGTGCAACAACCACAGATGAATACCGAAAATACATCGAAACCGACAAGGCATTGGAGCGAAGATTTCAGCCTGTGATGGTCAATCCTCCATCGGTTGAACAAACCATAGAAATTTTGAGGGGACTGAAAGACACCTATGAGGCGTTCCACAACATAATCATCACAAATGAGGCCATTGAGGCGGCAGCCAATTTGTCGGACAGATATATTTCCGACAGAAGTTTGCCGGACAAGGCGATTGACCTTATTGATGAGGCATGTTCTCGTGCAAAGGTCAACTTCACCCTAAAGCCACAAAAGGTGAGAGATTTGGAGGACAAGATTAAAACTTTGTCAGCAAGCAGAGATGAGGCATCACTGCAAAGAAACTATGAAAAAGCGGCAAAGTTGCAGTCTGAAATCATCAATTTGGAAAACGACCTGAAGGCACACAACGATTCCATTGTAAAAAAGAGTGGCAGCAATCAGATTGGAGAAAACGAAATTGCAGAAGTTGTTTCAAAGTGGACAGGAATTCCTGTTACAAAACTGACAGAGGGCGAAAAGGAAAAACTTGTTCATTTGGAGGAAATTTTGCACAAGCGTGTTGTTGGGCAAAATGAGGCAATAAACGCTGTTTCAAAGGCAATCAGGCGTGCAAGAGTGGGGCTTCAAGACAATAAACGACCAATCGGCTCTTTCTTGTTTATGGGTCCAACCGGTGTCGGCAAGACCGAACTTTCAAAGGCGATTGCAGAGGCGTTGTTTGACAACGAAAACAACATTATTCGAATTGATATGAGCGAATATATGGAAAGCCACACTGTTTCAAAACTCATCGGCTCGCCTCCGGGATATGTTGGCTTTGA
>CANRLJ010000023.1 GCA_947631485.1 uncultured Clostridia bacterium
CAACAAAAGAGGGCGTTGTGCTTGAAACTGAGTGCATTGGAAAGGTTTATGACAGCACAGAGTTTGACTGCAACGACTGGACGATTGAGGGCGAGCCAAACACAAGAGTTGTCATCGAAAGACCAGCCACGGTTGAACTTACTTGTGCCACAATAGTAAACAGAATTCCTGAGGTTTTGACATCACCTTACGGATATTTCACAACAGAATATATGCCAGAAAACTATTACAAAACCCAAAGCCTTGAAAAATATGTCATCACGGAAGATGAAATTGCAGAGTTGGAACACGACCACTGTTGTTGTGAAAAAGATTGTGATTGTCACAAATAAAAGAAGGGTCATCGACCCTTTTTTCTTGAAAGGAGACGATTTATGAAGAAGGGATTTTTGTTGTCTTTTGAAGGCGGTGAGGCGTGCGGAAAGAGCACGCAGATAAAACTTATTGAGGACTATTTCAAACAAAAAAAGATAGATTACATAATAACTCGAGAGCCGGGCGGCACCGAAGTTGGAGAAAAAATCAGACAAATTCTTTTGGACAACAAACAAGACATGTCTGCAAACACAGAGTTTTTGCTTTTTTCTGCAAGCAGAAGCAAACTTATTGAAAGCGTCGTAAAGCCTGCCTTGGCAGACGGCAAAGTTGTGGTTATGGACAGATTTTATGACAGTTCTTATGCCTATCAAGGTTATGCTGGCAAATTGGACTTAAAAGACATCAAGACAATAACTGAGTTTGCAGTCGGTGAAGGTGCTGTTCCCGACCTGACAGTCTTGTTGGACATCTCTTATGAGGATGGCATGGCAAGAAAAAGCAAAGACGAAAAACTGAAAAATCTCGACAGATTTGAAGTTAAGGGAAAGGCATATCACGACAGCGTGCGACGCGGATATTTAACTCTTGCCAAGGCAGAGCCAAAGCGTTTTGCCGTGATTGATGCAAATCAGACAAAGGAAAAGATATTTCAAGACATCGTAAATGCCTTTGAGAAAAAATATAAAGCGTAAAAGCAAATAAAAAAACACCATAATTGGTGTTTTTTTTAAAACAACAAATACAAAATTTGTGTGGCAATCAAAACTTGTGCCGCATAGTATAGGAAATGGTTTACGTAAACCCAAATCTTTTGTTTGAAACTTCCAAAATACTGCATCGACAAAACAAGGTCAGACAGCAGGAAGCAAATCATGCCAGCGGCAAAAATCCAGAACATTGGAACAAATATTGCAATTGAAATTGAAAATGCCATCATAAATGAAAGTATAAGGGCGTAAGCGGAGCAAATCCAGATGTTTTTTCCAAAGTTGAGCCCCATCTTTTTGTGTGGCAACATGATGAGCATTGTGAAGAGCACTGCAAACCCAAGTGAAGCCAAAACGTTCCACAAAATGTTGTTTGGCAAAACTTCAAGGTTGTAAAGCAGCACAGCAACAAAGTAGAAGATGTGCCCAACAGCAAAAAATGTTGTGCCGGCAAGGAAGTATTGTTCTTCCTCCTCTTTGTATGTCACTTTCAGGTCAAGCAAGATGTCGCCAATCAATCCAAGGATCAGCCCAACCACAATAAACAAACTTATGTTTGTGGAGCCGACAGAGTAGATTGCAAAAATTCCGCACAAGACAAAGCAGACGGACGCTATTGTTTTCAAGCACAGACTGAAAGGTGTTGGCT
Source organism: uncultured Clostridia bacterium (assembly GCA_947631485.1). GTDB lineage: Bacteria > Bacillota > Clostridia > Christensenellales > UBA1242 > Caccovivens. The sequence goes on from CANRLJ010000023.1 coordinate 1,675, forward strand.
TTTGCGTTCTGAAGAAGCAGAATAGCATTGCAAACAAAATACTGAAAACTCCTAAAAATATTACACTCAACATAAATCCTCCTTAAGAATTGAAAAAGTTTAGCACATCATCAAACACTTCGGCTTTGTTTGTTTCATTTAAAAGTTCGTGCCTTGCACCATGATAAACCTTCAATTTCGCATCAATGTTGTGTTCCAAATACAAATTGTAAAGTTTTTTAACTTGTTTCGATTTTTGTCCAACGGGGTCTTGGTCGCCGACAATCAAAAACAGTTTCTTTCTTCCAATCTTGTCAATTCCATCGTTTGCCTTTGCCATGTTTGTCATCAGACTTTTGTAAAAACTAAAAGGAAAGCTTCCGCCACAAAATTCATCTTTGTTGTAGGCGTCAAAAACTTCTTCGTCGCGAGTCAGCCAATTTCCTCTGTCAAAGCCCTTTTCAAATGTCTTGATGACAAGTTTTTCCATCAGTCCACCAGGGCTGTTTTTGCTTTTGAAAGGTGACAGAACATGTGCCAGCAAAGAGCCAAGTCGCATGTTTAATGCGTTTCCGTTGGTCGTGCCACAAATGACGCACTTTTCCACAACTTGTGTCATCTGCACCAACATTTGGCACAACATAGAGCCATAGGAGTGCCCAAACAGATATACAGGAAGATTGTATTTTTGACCTGCATAGTTAATCAAAATCAATTCATCCTTCAAAGTTTCTTGAAAGATGTCCTCTTCACCAAAGCCTCTCTTTGAAACGCTTTCGGCAGTCAAACCATGTCCACGCAAATCGTTTGCAATGACGATGTAGCCATTTTTGTTTAGAAATTCTGCAAAAGGCTTATATCTCAATGCGTGTTCCATCATGCCGTGCACAATCATAACCACAGCCTTTGGAGATTGAACATCGTCATACACATAGGTGTTTAAACCAAGGTCGTGATAGCCCACAAATTTTTGAGGCCCAACATCTTTCTTCTCAACTTTTGCTTTTTTTTCAGTTTTTTTCACCGTTTTTTCTGGTTTTTTCTGTGTTTTTACTGCTTTTTTTGTTTCAGCAGGCTTTTTTGCGGCAGTCTTCTTTGTTGTTGCAGGTTTCTTTGTTGTCGATTTTTTAGCCGTAGATTTTGCCACCTTTTTTGTTTTTTCCGTTTGTTTTTCTTCGTCTTTTTTCATGTTTTCCTCCTATATTTTCTTTAAGGCCTTTTTCCAGCCGTCCAAATATTTTTTTCGCTCTTCATCTGGCATTGTTGGATTGTATTTATTTTTGCCAAGTGCCAATTTCTTAATCTCTTCTTTTGATGAAATTCCCATCGAGACAAGCGCCACAAAAATTGCACCCATGATTGTGGCGTCCGAAAATTTGCTCTTCACTATTTGCATGTCTAAAATGTCTGCCAAAAATTGCAAGACGAATTCGTTTTTGCTTCCGCCACCATCCACACTCAAAAACTTTGGATTTATGCCTGACTTTTTGATCTCAGACAAGATGTCTTTGGTGTTGTATATCATGCTTTCCAAACATGCTCTGACAATGTGCGCTTTGCTGGTCTCATATGTCATGCCAACAATCGCACCCCTTGCCTCATCTCTCCAATATGGTGCACCAAGCCCTGTGAAGGCGGGGATGAAATAGACATTTTCGTTTGACTTCAAACTCTGTGCCATTTTTGCAGTGCAACTGACATCCGAAAACAAATTTAAGTTGTCCTGAAGAAAATTCACCGCACTGCATGCACTGTAGATGCTTCCTTCAATGGCGTATTCTGTTCTGCCACCGATGGTGTGCGCCACAGTTGTCAAAAGGTTTGGAAGGCGCTTGTTTGCGTTTGTTCCGATGTTCAAAAGCACAAAACCGCCCGTTCCATAGGTGACTTTGCACTCATTTTTGTCAACCGCAGACTGCCCAATCATGCTGGATTGCTGGTCGCCAATGATTGCTCGTAGGTGTGCGTTTAACAAGCAGCGAACTTCACCAAAATCGGAGTCGCAGGGTTTGATTTCTGGCAGTGTCTCTTTTGGAATTTTGAAAATTTTCAGCAGTTCGTCATCCCAATCCAGCGTTTTCAGGTTCATCAACATCGTTCTGCTGGCATTTGTGGTGTCGGTGACATGGTTTTTTGTCAGTCGAAAGGCAAGAAAACTGTCGATAGTGCCAAAACAAAGCCTGTGCTTTTTCAAAAGGAACTTTGCCTCTTTGACATTTTCCAAAATCCACTTCATTTTGCTTGCGCTGAAATATGGGTTTGGAATAAGCCCTGTCTTTTCCTTTATTTTTTCCTTTATGTTCTGCGACAAAGACTTTATGTATTTTGTCGTTCTGCGGCATTGCCAGACGATTGCGTTGTAAATTGGCTTGCCGGTTTGTCTGTCCCAAGCGACAACAGTTTCGCGCTGATTTGTAAGAGAAACTCCCAAAAGCTCTTCTTTTTCAACCTTGTTTCTTTTCAGCAAATTCTTTGACGCTTGCACAATTTTTTTGAAGATTTCTTCCGCATCTTGTTCCACCCAAGCGTCTTGTGGCAAAAACCTTTTAAAAGTTTTGCTTTCGCTGTCAACAATTTGCATTTTGCCCGCGTCAAACAAAACTGCCTTCAAGTTTGTTGTGCCCTCGTCAAGTCCTAATACAAACCTTCTCATCTCTCCTCCCTAAGACAAAAGTTGCAAGGAATAAGTGTTTTATAGACATATTTTAACACAAAGATTTGTTTTATTAAAATAAAATGCAAAAGAATTTGTTTTGTTTGACAAATTTTGTTTCAAAAGTTTAGAATATATCAAAGGAAACCTGTATGGAGTCAAAAATTTATGATTGTGTGATTGTTGGCGGAGGGGTTGTTGGTGCGGCAATTTTCAACAAACTCACCAGAATTGGCAAAAGTGTTTTGCTGATTGATAAGGCCAGCGATGTTGCAACAGGGGCAAGCAAGGCAAACAGCGGAATTGTGCACGCTGGCTATGACCCAAAACCAAACACTCTGAAAGCCAAACTTAATGTGAGGGGAAGCAAACTTTTTCCAGACCTTTGCAAGAGACTTGGCGTCAGGCTTGAAGTTTGCGGTGCACTTGTCGTTGGTGACGACCAGCAGATGATTGAACAACTTTACGACAGAGGGCGTCAAAACGGCGTTCCTGTTGAAATTTTGCACCAAGAAGAGATTCAGAAAAAAGTTCCAAACATAAACAAAAACATAACCGTGGCTCTGTATGCACCAACATCTGCAACTGTAAGTCCATACATGCTTACAATCTCGCTGGTGGACGAAGCAATATTAAACGGCGGCGTGGTTGCACTGGAAGAAGATTTGATTTCTTGCACAAAAAATGGCGAAATTTTTGAAATAAACACGAAAAAACACAAATTTTTTGCAAAAAATGTGATAAATAGTGCTGGGAGCGGCTACAACGAGGTGGCAAAAATTTTGGGCAGCGAAGGAAAAAAGTTGGAGTTTAGAAGAGGCGAGTATTATGTTTTTGACAAAAGTTATGACCTTGGCGTGAAGCACACAATCTTTCCACTTCCAACAAAAATTGGCAAGGGCGTTTTGGTGACGCCTACTGTTGATGGAAACTTTCTTGTTGGACCAACAAGCGAACAAAACAAAGGCACAAAGGAAACAACATTTGAGGGGCTTGCCAGCATTAAGGAAAAATCGTCACTTCTCATTTCGGGAATCAACTTTCGTCACGCGATAAGAGAGTTTTCCGGCGTAAGAGTTATCTGCGGCGATGATTTTGTTATTGAAAAATCAAAAAAAGTGCCAGGGGTGATAAATCTTGCAGGCATTTGTTCTCCTGGGCTTTCAAGTGCACCGGCGATAGCAGAATATGTTTTGCAACTTTTGGGCTTTAAAAATGTGGAAAAACAAAACTTAAAAAAACTTCCACAATATGTCTTGTTTAAAAATCTCAGCAAGAACAAACAAAAGGAATTGGCAGGCAAGGACGAAAATTACAGACAGATTGTCTGCAAGTGTGAAAACATAACCAAAGGCGATGTGCTTTTGGCACTGTCGAGGCCGCTAAAAGTGCGCTCAGTGGACGGCGTGAAGAGAAGGACAAATGCCGGCATGGGCAGGTGTCAGGGAGGCTTTTGTTTCACAAAGGTTGTTGGGGCAATCATGCAGGCAAGAGGGATTGAATATGAAGAAGTCCTCAAAGAAAACAGAGGAAGCAATGTTTCAATCGGCGATATTCGAGGTGATGTATGATTAAGACGGATGTGTTGGTTATTGGAGGTGGCCCTGCCGGCATGAGTGCGGCACTTGCTGCTTCGCAAAACAAAAGCAAGGTCATCTTGGTGGAAAGAGATGGCGCGCTGGGCGGAATATTAAATCAGTGTATTCACAATGGTTTTGGCCTGCATCTGTTTCATGAAGAGTTGACGGGCCCAGAGTTTGCTCACAGGCTTAGGGAGCAGGTTGAAAAAGACAAAAACATAAAAGTTTTTTTAAACACTCTTGTCACAAAAATCGAAGACAAAAAAGTTGATGTGATTGGCAGTGTGGGGGTAGAGACAATAGTTGCAAAGGCGGTGATTCTTGCCATGGGGTGCAGAGAGCGCACGGCGGGAAACATCTCTCTTTGCGGAACGCGTCCGATGGGCGTTTTAACCGCCGGAACAGTGCAAAAGATGATAAACATAGACGGAAAAATGGTCGGCAAGGATGTTGTGATTTTGGGCAGCGGCGACATTGGACTGATTATGGCAAGGCGTCTGACGTTGGAGGGCGCAAAAGTTCATGCTGTGCTTGAAATAAACAAGACCAGCAGCGGATTGAGGCGAAACATCATGCAGTGCCTTGAAGATTTCAACATCCCACTCCTCTTTCAGACCACCATCTTTGAAGTGGTTGGAACTGACAGAGTTGAGGGCGTTTATTATGGCCAAGTTGATGAAAATTTCAAACCAATAGAAAGCACAAGAAAGTTTTTGAAATGCGACACGGTCGTGCTGTCTGTTGGGCTTATTCCCGAAATGAATTTGGCAAACTTTGTGATCACATCTCCAACAACAAACGGTGCGGTTGTAAATGAATATTATCAAACTGACAAACCTTGGCTGTTTTCTTGTGGAAACATCCTGCATGTGCATGACCTTGTGGACAATGTCGCTTTGGAGGCGCAACTTGCTGGCAAGTTTGCAAGCGAATATGCAAAAGGAAATTTGGGCGAGGCGAAGAAGGAAATTAAAATTGTCGCCAGCCAAGATTTTTCATATATTTTGCCAAGCAAGGTGTATGAGGGTGACGGCAAAGTTGAAATAAAATTCAGACTGAAAAGAAAAGTTGTCAAACAGACGATAGTTGCAAAGTGCAAAGACGTCATATTAAGCAAAAAATTTGTCTATGCTGGCGTTCCCGGAGAGATGATGAGCATGGAGATTGAAAAGTCGGGTGCAAGCAAACAGATTGATGTGTCGATTGTGTAGGAGAAAGATATGGAAAGAAAGATGATTTGCATCATGTGCCCAATGGGCTGCGAACTCACTGTCAAAAAAGATGGCGAAAAGATTTCCGTCACAGGAAACGGCTGCAATCGTGGGGTTGTTTTTGCACAGGAGGAGTTGACCGCGCCAAAGAGAATTGTGACAACTTCGGTTAAGACAGAGAAGGGTGTTAAGTCTTGCAGAACGGACAAACCTGTTCCAAAAGAACTGATTTTTGACTGCATTAAAGAAATAGAAAAATTGCGTCTTAAAGACGCAAAGTTTGGCGATGTGATAATCAAAAACATCCTAAATACGGGTGCAAATGTTGTGATAACTGCAAATTAAAAAAACGCGAAACGCGTTTTTTTATCAGCCATCGTGACGATGAAATTCTGTAAGTTTGATGCCATAAAGTCGTCTTTGTTCTTCAACATAAGTTGAAATCATTTCGCGGACCTTGTATGGATTTTTTATGTTTTTCAAAACGAAAGTTGGCTTCGTTTCGTCGTTGCTGTAAAGTGTGACAACGCCGGTGTTGAAAAGCCTTCCAAACAAAGATTGGCGGAAGTCGATGTCACAGATACGATATATGTTCACTTCGTCAATCATTGATGACAAAAAGCCTGTGTTTGAAAAAATCTTAAACCAAGCACCAGCCTTTCTTACCAAGTGATATCTTGTAAAAGAAAGAGGAAGTCCACAAAATCTTTTTCTGTCTGACCAAATGAGTTCGGCACCATCGCCATATTTTCTTTCAACGTTCATAATCCCACCTCACAAATCTATTATAAATGAATTTTACAATAAAATCTGCAAAAAGTAAAGGACTTTTTGACACTTTTTCTTTTTTTTATATTAAAAAAAACAAAAAATCCTGCAAAGAGCAGGACTTTTTATGTGGACAAATTAGTTGTTGCCAGAGTTGCAACCACAATTTGAAAGCAGAATTAAGAACAAAAGGGTGCCGCAGTCAATGCAAATTTCTCCACCCTTAAATCCCCCAAAGCCACATCCACAGTTTTGTAACAGCAAAAGCAAGAAAATGAGTGAGCAGCAGTCATTTCCTGAGCCACCACAGTTTCCTACATTGCCACAGTTTGAGCCTCCAAAAAAGTTCATTTGTGCCTCCTAAAAAGATTTCTTATGTAACGACTTTTATTTTGTGCTTAAACACCTGCACATTACAATGTATTTATTTGCTTGAAAAAATGTTCATAGGTTGTTTTTCTGTCCAGCGGAATTTGCAGGACAATTTTTTGTTTTCCTGCTCCGTTTTTTTTGTAAATATTTTGACTTTTTCACACTTATTTGTTAAGATTTAAATGGATAATAATATCTAATAGGGGACATATGGAACAAAATATTATCAAATTTAATGGAAGCAATGAAAAACTCTTGGCAAGATATGTCGTTGACAACTTGGCTTCAAGACCATCTTTGATTGTGCCAGAAACCCACAATGCAATTTTAATTAAGGACGGACAGATGCTTCAAACTCTGTCATCCGGAAAGTATGTTTTGACAGACTTTTTGGACATCAAAACAGAACTTAACAGTTCAATCGAAGTTTTGTTTATGAGTAAGACGGCAAAGTTGAAACTGCGTTGGGGGACGGCAAACAAACTTTTGATGTTTGACGAGGCACTGCAAGAAAACTATCATTTGGGGCTTTCGGGAGATTTTGAAGTTCAGGTTGGAGACCCAAGAAAGTGCTATCTATATCTTGTCGGCGTGTCTGAGGATTTGACATCCGATGCCTTGCAAGAAAGACTGATGTCAAATGTGGTGTCGGTTGTTGAGACGGTGGTTGTGGAGTTTGTTCAGGCAAACAATATTCCTTTCAACAAGATTGCAACCTACAAAAAGGAGATGTCTCAAAAGGTCCTAACCGCCCTTTCACACAAACTTATGAGCGAATACGGAATTGCTGTTTTTTCCTTTAATATTGCAAATATTATTATTGACAGCGAAGAGTTAAACAGGATGAACAGCCACCTCAAAGGGCAGGCAAAGGTGCTGGTTTGCAGTGGATGCGGCGCACCATTAAATGAAAATGACAAGTTTTGTTCTAAGTGTGGAAAAAGCACATCCGCATCGGATGTTTGTCCAACTTGTGGAAAGCAAGTGCCAACAGGCTCGGCGTTTTGCCCAAGTTGCGGACAAAAACTTTAAGGAGGAAGTATGTTGATTGCATTGTATGTGATTATTGTTCTTGCCATTGTTGGCTTTGCAGTGTTCTATATTGTCAGAGAATACATAAAAAAGCCTCGTGACGAAGCAAAGGGCGGAAGTCGTGGCATTTTGAAAAACAAAAAGTCGATTGAAAACATGGTGGCAAATGTTGAAAGCATCATTGTGTATGCAAACGGAAACGATGTTTTGTGCAGAAGGCTTGTTGAGGTGAAAGACAACATCAGATTTTTCAATCCAACAACAGACGACAAAGTTTTGCTTGTTGACAACAAAATTGCAAATCGCCTTGATGACTTGAAGATTATGGTTGCCAAAGACAACACTCAGGAAACGTGTTTCAGAGTGCTGGAGGAGATTGAGGCATCCGATCTGACTGTGGTGGCGGATTTCAATAATATTACCCAGATGGGTACGATCCCTCTGGAAGTATCTGTCAAGGAAAAGCAGCGCAAGATCGACAGCATGATCCTGAGCCATACCAACCTTCTTGTGAGTCTGGAAGAGGCGAAAACAAAAGAGTTTAATGTGACGCTGGAGACAGAAGGAACGCCGGCGGAAGGCTACACGGTAGGGTATACGGCAGTTACCCCCAATCTGGTTACGGTGACGGGTCCTGCCAGCGTGGTGGACCAGATCAGCCGGCTGGTTGTAAAAGTATCTGTGGATGATCGCAGCACCACCATGCGCACCAAAGCCCTTGTCCTTCTGGAAAAGAGCAATGGCGAGGAATTGTCGGACAGCCGTGTGACCTTTAGC
>CANRLJ010000024.1 GCA_947631485.1 uncultured Clostridia bacterium
TTATGTCATCGCCTGCCTTGTTTGCGTCCGCCGCACCAATGACTGCAGACAATGTTGCAATGACCGCTTTTATTGTCACAAGGCCAACTATGATGAACAACGTCTGAACAAAATAGTCCGCGATGCCAATGTTGAAGAAGTTTATCTGATTTACATACGGCAAGATGAGCAAAACCAAATTCATGCCGACAACTGCACCATATGACATCAAGACCTGTTTGGTGAAATTTTCTCTCCAATTCTTTGCCGCTTGCCCATTGTCCAAAGGTGCCAAGCCATACATTGGAGGAGCAATCAAAAACAGAACCAAGCACATAAAGAATCTGGTCATCAAACCCATGATGATGTTGAGGAAGATTGATGTTGCAACAATGATGCTTCCAAAGCCGACGATGAAGTTGAAACTCCACAAGTCATAATAATACCAAACAAAACCAATATTAAACTTTGAAAAAGCGTGTGTGTCTATTGCCAAAAACTGGGTGAAGAACGTTGGCGAAATCCAAGCCATCCATGTTCCATTGTCATATCTAATTTTTATTGGCTTTGACGTGTGCAGATTGCAAGCAAAAGCGGTGTCAATCATCTCTGCAAGTTCTTCATTTCCGTCTGCATTTCGGAACAAGTCGAAATCGGACCCCAAATAACTATAATCATCATCGCCGACAAATCTGTTTACTCCGTCCTTGCTGAACCAATCATATTTTCTTGCACGGTTTGCGTTATATGCCGCCGTCTTGAACAGTGACCCAGAAAATGTTGCGTTTGTGGCTGCGATGTTTGTCATCGAAGGAAACTCTTCTCTTATCTGAATTTCCATGGTTGAATATCCCACATCACCATAAACACATCCACTGGATGCGCCAAAGATGTCATAATACACATATGAGGTTTCTCCTGCATATGGGCTGTTTGGATTTTCGTCATGGCTTCGCGCCGTCTGTGCCGGAACCAAATTGTCTCGCACAGCGTCCATGCCATACAAACTTACCACCGCAGTGTCTGAGGTGGAAGTGATTTGGTCGAGTGCTGTGAGAAGTGCCTGAGAAACAAAAAGTCCAAGCACAATGACAATAGGAACAATTGCAATGCTTACGAGTGATCTTCCTGCTGTGTAAACATATTGCATTGGGCCTTTGGCTGCTTTTTCGTCATAGTTGTAGTGGCTCTTTATGATTGCCACCAATGTGGATGCAAAAAGTATGATTACTCCAAAAATTATGAAAGACCAAAAGACTGTGGAGAGGACTGAGTAATGCAAACCATACTCGTTCATATCAAAACCGATTATTCCTGTGATGAACTGGGTGATGATGTCGCCCGTTGTTCTGTGGGTGACGCCTGTCACAGGGTCCGTTATATACACGATGTCAAGTCCGGCAAGTTTACGGAAAAGCAGTTGCAGCACATCAATGACAGACGCAATGCTTGCATAAATCAAATACATCAGTTTTGGAACCATATCAAAAAGTGCTTTGAAAAAGTTTTCAATAAAACTAAACATCTATGCCTTTCTTGCCTCCTACTCCATTTATTCTCTCTCATTTTACCAAATTAAATTACATTTTGCAACAATTTTCGTAATTTTTTTTGCGATTACAACGCTTTCTCGCAAGCAAGTCGGCATATCGGTGCATGCAAACGCCATTTTTTCTTGTAATTTTTGCTTGTTTGTCCTATAATATTGCTATGAACGACATTATTCGTGAAAAACTTAAAAACCTCACCACTCGCCCCGGCGTGTATATCATGCGCAACAAGGAGGGCGAGATTATTTATATTGGAAAGGCCAAAAACCTCAAAAACAGAGTTTCGCAATACTTCAGAAACAGTCCAAAGCCAAGCAAAGTTCAAGCGATGGTGGACAATGTGCACACCTTCGACTACTTCATCGCCACAAGCGAACTTGACGCCCTTGCACTTGAAAGCAATCTGATTCACAAGCACCAACCCTTCTACAACATCTTGCTTAAGGATGGAAAGGCTTTTCCTTACATTAAGATAAACCTTAAAGACGACTTTCCTCGCCTTGAAATTGTTCGGCATGTCAAGAAAAATGATGGGGCAAAATATTTTGGGCCTTACATTGCCGGAATTGACCCCCGCGAAATCCTCAAAATTGTCAGTTCGGCGTTTAGGCTGCGCTCGTGTGCTGGAAAGATTGACGGCAAAGCAAAAAGGGAGTGCCTAAACTATTCCATGGGGCTGTGCCTTGCCCCTTGCACAAATCGCGTTTCAAAAGAGGAGTACGCCGAAGAGGTGAAGAAAGTCCTCAGATTTTTGAGTGGAAACGACGACGAGGTTGAGGAAATTTTGCAGAAGAAAATGCAAACCGCCTCCAATATGGAAAATTTTGAAAGGGCAATCGAACTCAGAGAAAGCCTTAAGATGATTGCAAAACTCAAACAGAGGGTGGTTGCAAATCTGCCAAAGGATGTTGACAAAGATGTTGCGGCATATCATTTCAACGGCCTGAGCGGAGTTGTGACAATGATGGTTATTCGCGGCGGAAAAATTTTGGGAATTATGAACTTCTCGCAAAATGACGCCGAATTTGAAGAGGGCGACACTCTTTTCAATTTTCTGACGGAATATTATTCAAATTCTCTTCTGCCGGCAGAACTTGTTTTAAGTCACCAAATTGATGAAGAATTGTTCAGGCAATACACTGGCAAAAATGTCAGGATAATCACAAATCCACACGGTGCAAACCTCACCCTCTTGAAGATGGCAAAAGAAAATGCGCAAGAATACATGGACAAACATCGTGAAAAAGAAAAACGCGACTATGACCAGTCCTTTGGCGCAATGAAACTGCTGCAAGAAAAACTTGGTCTGAAGGCATTGCCAAGAAGGATGGAGTGCTATGACATCTCGCATATCAGCGGAACAAACAAGGTGGCATCCATGGTGGTGTTTGTTGACGGAAAGCCGGCAAAGAGCCAATACAGAAAGTTTAAGATTAAGACCGTGCAAGGAAACAACGACTTTGAAAGTTTGAAGGAGGCTCTGACACGCCGACTTAAAAGATATTGCGAACAAAACGGCGAAAGTTTTAAGGAAAAGCCCGACCTTCTTGTGATTGACGGCGGCAAAGGTCAACTTTCGTCTTGCTATGAAATTTTGAAGAGTTTTGGGCTGGAAGAAAAAATTGAAATGATTTCTTTGGCAAAAAGGATTGAGGAGGTCTTTACGACCAAAAACAATGTTCCTGTCATCTTGAAATATGCAAGTGCGGAACTTCGCCTTTTGCAACGCATAAGAGACGAAGCGCACAGATTTGCAATAACCTTTCATAGAGCACTCAGAACAAAATCTCAGACAAAGAGCGAACTTGAAGAAATAAACGGCCTTGGTCCAAAGAAAATTCAGGCATTGCTGACGGCATTTGGAACAACCGAAAACATAAAAAAAGCAAGCGCCGAAGAACTCTGCCTTGTAAAAGGCATCACCCCCGCCCTTGCCGATTCTATTTTGGAATTTTTTAAAAACAACTGAGCGTGCAAGTCACGAAAAAATCCATCTCACACTGATTAAAAATCTTAACAGTCTTGGAAGATGCGGATAGAAAATCTGCATAGATTTTGGCGCCAACTTGCATTGTTTAAAGATTTTTGCGTTTTGTTTGTAATATTGGTAAATCTTGCTTATTTCCTGCTTATTTTTATATTTTCCATTTTTAAATGTTCTTATCAACATTTCGTGGCAATACATACATTTGCAAAGAACGGCATATTTTTTTACTTCCACCCAATGTTTTTCCGCACAAAAATCAATCATATAGTCGGTCGCAATGAAACTTGAAAGAAGTTTGTCGTTCATTTTGGTGTGAATTGCGCTGCCCTTTCTCATCCTATAAAAATATAATCGCTGTTTTAGATAGACAACATCTTTGCAAAGTGCAATATATTTGAAGTTGAACAGCCCGTCTTCCGCAATTATCAGTCGTTCGTCAAACACATTTGGATAGTTCTCCATCTTTGAAACGATTTCATGCTTGTAAAGTTTGTTCCAAATTGCAAAAGAACTTTCACGTCTGCACAACAGGCGGCACAGCGCCTCTTCTTGTGTGAAAACTTGCTGCTCGGAAGAATTTTCGGGCTTTATTTCTTCATAACAAGTGCTTTCAGAGACATATTTTCGCTGACATGCTGCCAGTTGGCACTTGCTTTCAACCAAACTGTCATGCAGCCTCTCCAAGAGGTTTGGTGCAAACATGTCGTCATCATCGCAAAAATATATGTATTCACCAACGGCATGAGCCAGCCCATTGTTTCTCGCTTTGCAAACTCCACCATTTTCTTGCGTCAACACCTTAACTTTTGGATTTTGTTTGCCATAGTTCTGCAAAATCTCCAAAGTGTTGTCCTTCGAGCCATCGTTTACAAAGATGACTTCGATGTTTTTGTATGTTTGGTTTTCTATGCTTTTCAAACAGTCAGAAATCCATTTTTCAGAATTATAACATGGCACAATTACAGAAATTAAGTCTTTCACAAAGTTTGTCACTTACAAAATCCCCCCCCCGCACTTTGAATTTGTGTTGCAAATAATATGTGTTTATAACCAAAAACTTGTTTGACAAATACCACCTATATTTTTTGACATATTCAAGCAAAGAGTCTATTGTTTGACTGTCATTGAAGTTGCTGTCCAAAATTCCATACAACAGCCCCATCTTCTTTTGAACAACCCTCATCCTCACAAACTTTAACAGATTGGGATGATATGTCTTGCAATATTCTTCAATCCAATCCATCCCAATAAGCGAGGACAATTTGTTTGTGTTAAATTTGCTGCGAACAAGACTCTTGTTTCTTTTTCGATAAAAATACAAAACCGTGTCCGTCAGTGTGAACTTTTTAATGGTTGAAAACAGTCTAAAATTGAAATCAAGGTCTTCACTAAATTTGATGTCCTCATTAAATCCGTGTGTCCCGTGCATTTCATTTATGCTTTCCGCTCTATAAAGTTTGTCCCACACAGCACAGCCTATTTTATACTGCAACAGTCTTTTTAAAATTTGCTCGGTGTCTGTAAAACAAATCCTCTTTCCTTCGTTCACATTTAAATTGTTCTGAAAGTGAGCGTCTTCCTCAACCCTTTCTCTTTTGCAACCCACACAATCACTTTGCGTCTCAACCATTGTCTTGTGTAGGATTTCAATAATTTTGGGCGATAAAATGTCATCAGAGTCAAAAAAATACAAAAATTCCCCCATAGAATTTCTTATTCCTGTGTTTCTGGCGGCACTCAAACCTTGATTTTCTTGACTTACAATTCTGCAATACTTTTTGTCCTTTGTGAATGAACGTAACAGTGACAATGTGTCATCGGTGGAGCCATCATCAACAAAGACAACTTCAATTTGTTTGTAAGTTTGCGACTCTATGCTCTTGAAGCAGTCTTCAAGCCATGGTGCAACATTGTAACATGGAACAATTATTGAAACCAAATTCTTCACGCGTTCTGACATTTAGCTCTCCTTAAGTTTTTATTGATTTTTCTTGATATGAAAAAGTAATTTATCATCAAAAACTTGTTTTGCAAATCCTTGAAATTTGCTTTGACATACTCTTTGAGTGGATTGATGACGCTTTCGTCTGTAAATCCACTTTCTGCAATTTGGTTCAGCCAACCAAGTCTTCTTGTAACCTTTCTCGACCTGACTGTCTTGACCATTTTTGGAAGATACTTTTTGCAATACTCTTCCTCTTCTTCCAGCCCAATCAATGATGTCAGTTTGTAAACCTTAAATGGGCTGTGCACGGCGCTTCCTTCTCTGTTTCTGTATATGTAGGATGTTATATCCAGTTTGGCAAGTCTGTTGCAGTTTACCATATACCTAAAGTTGAAATTAAAGTCCTCAGAATACTTCATTTCTTCATTAAACACATGCGGATAATCTGGAAGAGTTTTTATTATTTCCATCCTATACATCTTGTTTGAAGCACCATAACCAAACTTTCTTTTGTAAAACCTTTTCAGCATCTTTGTTTTGTCAACATAATATTTTGCATTTGGTTTTTCCTTGATGGAAAACCCTTCAAACTTCGTTTGTTCTGGAACTCTAATCAACTCACTTGAGACGCAGTCACTTCCCTCTCCGTCAATCATGTAACTGTGAAAAATTTCCACCGTCTCAGGATACAACATGTCGTCAGCGTCCAAAAACATGACATATTGCCCTTTTGCTTTTGCCAGGCCAGCGTTTCTGGCGGCACTCACACCTTTGTTTTTTTGACTGAAAACATGCAAATTGTCGTGTCCTTCACAAAGTTGTTTCAGCACCTTCAGCGTGTCGTCGGTGGAGCCATCATCAACAAAAACCGCCTCAACATTTTTGTATGTTTGTGCGTTGATGCTTTTCACGCAGTCATCAAGCCATGGTGCAACGTTATAACATGGCACAACTATTGAAACCAAATCCATACATCCTCCAAAAAATTTATTTTTTCTGTTTGTTAACATCAAAGCTCATCAAAGCATCATAGCATCTTTCACATGCATGTCCATCTTCAATGCAGCCAAGCCCATCCAAAAATTCCTTGACTTTCTTTTTGTAATTTTCTTTGTTTTTGTTCACATCCAAAATCACTTGCTGCAATTCTTCAAATGTGTATGCAATTGGGCAAGGAAATTCTTTGTATGACAAATAAACCCCTCTCTCCTCAGACAAATATTGTTGGCTGTTTCTTGCATAGATTATGCTTTGTTTTCCTGCAATCATCATGTCAAACATGCATGTTGAAAAGTCTGTTATCAATATATCGCTTATTGAAATGATGTCCTGCATGTCCTCATAACTTGTCACATTTTGCACTCTGTCACCAAAATTCAATTTTGCTGTCTTTCTCGCCAAATTTGGATGGAAACGATACAAGATTTTGACGTTTTTATTTGTAATCTTTTTTATGGTTTCATAAAGAGTCTCGTTGTCTAGAAAGCACTTTTCCAATGGCTCTTTTTTTCTGAAGGTTGGTGCGTAAAGCACAACAAAATCATCCTCCGAAATTCCAAGTTCCTTTCTTATTTTGTCATTGTTTGTTCCGTTTATCACAACATCACACCTTGGGTTTCCGGTCATGACAATCTTGCCTTCGGCATTAAAACACTTTGCAAACAATTCAGAGCACTGCGAAGAGCCCACTGCAAGCATATCAAACAACTTGTTGTCGTTTTCTGCCATCCTTTTATAGAAATCGGGCAAGTTTGGGGCATCTCTCTCAATCTTTTTATACGCAATAGGCCCGCCGTGCCAAATTTGAATATACACCTGCCCCTTTCTTTTCATAAAGAAAGGAAAAAATCTGAAATTGTTTACAACGTACCTGCTGGTGTGCAGATGATACAAGTCCAAAAGCGACATATATCTGTGATGTTTCACGCCCTTTGGCAACTGTTTTTTTGCAACTTTTCTGTTGTTCATACTGTAATAAAATTCAAATTCGTCTTTGTGATTTGCATACATCCACTCAAAAAGGGCCCTTGAATTGCATGCATATTTTGTTCCGTCATTTGAAACAAAATAAATCTTGTTTTGTTTTATCTTAAAAATTCTGAATATATAACAAAATCTGCCTATAAAATGCATCAATTTGTAAATCATAAAACCTCCTAAAAAAACAAATCAAAAAAGCCGGGTATTATTGGAGCAAAAGCTTTTAAGTAAAAAAACTGTCTTTTGCACTGTCTTATGTATTTTATATCTTCCCTCATCTTCTTCAGCATTTGATTTGATATTTCCTTGTTTTTGTATTTTGCTTTAAACATCCAATAAAGCATTTCCATTGTGCATATGCTTGACAGGGCTCTTATATATTTGTAGGCCTCTTTATAATTGTTTTTTTCACAAAGTTTTGTGACATTTTCTATTCCATTAAACACGGTCAGTTTTTTCTCGCTGAACTTGCTTCTTATCAAGCTTCCCTTTCTTTTGCGATAATAAACAAGCTTGTCCTCAACAACAACAACTTTTTTTGTTTTGTCCAAATAAAGACAGCCAAATTCGATGTCTTCACTGTATAGCGTCTTTGGATTGTAGATGTTTGGATAGGTTTCAATTTGCTTTAAAAGGTTGTGTTTGTATATCTTGTTCCAAACAACAATATTAAATTTTTTGCGTTTAACAAGCAGTTCGCACATTGCGTTTTCTGCACCTACAATGAAAAAATGCTTGTTTGTTTCCCTTTTTTGTTTTATCTGCCCGACATGAAAACCCTCCTTACAAACACAAAATTGACAACACGCAACATCTGCATCGTGCTGCTCTATGCTTTTCTTCATTATTTCCAAAAAATTTGGGGCATACATATCATCGCTGTCCAAAAATGTTATGTATTCACCCGTAGAATTTGCAATTCCTGTGTTTCTGGCAGAGCCCAATCCCTTGTTTTCTTGAGAAATTATTTTAAAGTTTGAACATTCTTTGCAAAGCTCATTTAGTTTGTTTAAAGTGTTGTCAGTTGAGCCGTCATTAACAAAAATCACCTCAAAGTTTTTGTAGGTTTGTCGCTTTAAACTTTCAACACAATCATCAATATATTTTTCCACATTATAGCAGGGAACGATAACTGAAATAAGACCTTTTTCCACTTTTTAAACACCTTTTAATCTTTTTTTCAATTTTGCCATCACAAAAAGATAGTTGATATACAAAAACTTGTTTTGTATATATTTTATATTTGATTTCAGTGCCTGAGCAAGTTTTTCCAATGTTTCTTTGTCTGTGCCTTCCTTTTTTAAAGCGGCGGAGGAAAGCCCCAAAGCCTTTAACGCCAATCTTTGTCTAGCATATTTTGCAACGCTTGGAAAATCCTTTTCTGCTTCTTTAATGACGACATAGTTCCACTTCATCCTATCAAGTTGTTTTGGCGAAAATTCTGAGTGCAATATGCTGCCAGCCCTTTGCCTGTAATAATAAAGAGTTTCGTTTCTGAACACAATTTTGTCAACCGTTTTCAAAAATTGAAAACAAAATTCAGTGTCCTCACACTCCCTTATCCCCTCATCAAATATGTAGGGACGGTTTTGGTTTTTAATCTGCAAAACTTTCTCAAGCCTGTAAATCTTGTTCCAAACGGCCTTGTCAAAAGTGTCTTTGATCATATACTCATCCAATATTCTCCCCCCCCCGCAAATGGTCTTTGTTTGAGGTTTTTCGTCTTCCTCTTTTATATCTTCATAATGAAAATCTTCCTCAACCTTTTTTCGCCAGCAAACGGCACAATCAGTCTTGTATTCTTCAATAAGATTAAACAACACCTCAAAAAATCTTGGTGACACAAAGTCATCAGGGTCGATAAAGCACAAATATTCGCCTTCTGCGACATCTATGCCTGCATTTCTTGCACTGCATAAGCCTCCATTTGGTTTGTCTATTATTTTGCAGTTCTTTTTGCCCTTGCAAAATGTTTTTATTTTGTCTAGGGTGTTGTCAGAAGAGCCGTCATTAACAAAAATATACTCTGTTTTTTTGTATGTTTGGTCCTCCAAACTTTTAAAACAGTCGTCAAGCCATTTTGCCACATTATAACATGGCAAAACCACAGAAATACGTCCTTTTTCCATCGCCACCTCTTTATGAGAGAATATCATAAAACACGCCGTTTTCAAAATATTTTTCTAAGATTTCAAAAAAGGATTTACTTTTTTGCTTTTATTTGCTATAATGTAATGGCATGCAAAAAGGATGAGTTTGCCCTTCAAAACAACTTAATATTTTCAACTTTTGCACTCGTAGCTCAGCTGGATAAAATTTTCCCAGAAAATTTTGCGACTTCGCCTGGTCTATGCAAGTAAACTTGCCTTCCCCATGGCTCGTCTTATGAGCGAACGCTCTTTACTCACCACTTTTGCCTGAAAACAACTTAATATTTTCAACTTTTGCACTCGTAGCTCAGCTGGATAGAGCGTTCGTCTACGGAACGAAAGGTCCAAACCCATTTTACAATTTAATATGCACCCATAGCTCAACTGGATAGAGCGTCAGTCTACGGAACTGAAGGTTGGGGATTCGATCTCCTCTGGG